>NZ_JBSGET010000165.1:0-17137 GCF_053603035.1 Kitasatospora sp. NPDC004272
AGGTGCTGGAGGTCTTCGCCCGCAACGTCGACCGCCTGCGCAGCGTCCTGTTCAAGGCGCTGGAGTCGCTGCCCGCCGCCCGCGACTGCACCTGCGCGCACGCCCTGGACGACCTCGTCACCGGTCTCGCCGGGGTGCCTTCCTGACGGCCCGGCGGACGAGGGCGAGCAGCGCGGCCGCGGCGGCGCTCGCCGCGAGGAACAGCAGCCAGTTGCGCAGGTAGGGCAGCGGCAGCAGGGTCGCGTTGCCGTGGTCGTCCCCGGTCCGCAGCACCGCGGGGACGGCCACCGCGCTCACCGCCGCCGCGACCACCAGCCAGCCGCGCAGCACCGGCCGCGCCGCCGCGGCCGCGCCGAGCCCGCACACCAGCGGCAGCCACAGCCCGTCGTGCACCACCACCAGGGCGGCCGCCCACAGCAGGACGCCGAGCGGACCGGTCACGTACGGGTCGGTCAGCAGACCCACCACACCGCAGCCGAGCAGGGCGAGACCGCCGAGCAGCAGCGCACCGCGCACGGCCCGCACCTCAGGCCACCTCGATCCGGGCGACCCACTTGGTCTGCAGCACCCCGGGCCGGTTCGGCGCCACGATCCGGGCCGGGAAGCCGTGGTCGGGCGTCAGCGGGCGGCCGTCGAGTGCGAGGGCGAGCAGGGTGAGCGGGTCGTCGGCGTACGCGGCCGGCATCTCGGTGACCCGGTAGGGGCCCTCGGCCTCCAGGGAGGTGATCCGCACCGCCGAACCGGCCGGGATCCCGGCGCGGCGCAGCAGGTCGGCCACCCGGACACCCGTCCAGCGGGCGTTCGCGCTCCAGCCCTCGACGCAGGCGATCGGCAGGTCGGCGGTGGTCTGCGGCAGGGCCCGCAGGTCGGCGAGGCCGATCCGGTAGCCGGCCGGGCCGTCGACGGCCAGTCGCCAGTCGGCCGGGACGGCGGTGGTCCCGGCCTGCGCGGCGGTGCGGTTCACGGGGAGGGAGCCGGCGCCGGGGCGGCGCGGGGCGAACAGGTCGAGGGCGCGCAGCCGGGGCACGGACTGGCCCGCGGTGGTGAGGGTGACCGTGCCGACGGCGGCGGCCGTCGCGGCCAGTACCGCCCGTCGCCCGGGCAGCGGGGCGGAGCGGGCGCGGCGCCAGTGCGCGGCGATCACCGGGGCCTTGACGGCGAGGTGGACCAGCAGCGCACCGACCGCCGTCCAGGCGGTCCAGTAGTGGGTCTGCCGGAACGGGAACGGCCACGGGTACCACTGCAGGGTGTTCAGCAGCCCGGTGAACAGTTCCAGCAGCACCGCCGCGACCAGCAGCGCGATCGACAGCCGCTCCAGCAGGTGCAGGACGCTGCGCGCGGGCGGCCAGGCGAACAGCCGCGGGTAGACCGTCCACAGCTTCGCGCCCGCCAGCGGGATCGCGGCCAGGCCCGCCACCACGTGCAGGCCCTGGGTGATCCGGTAGCCGTCCACCGGGCGGGACGGCAGCCGAGTCACCAGCCAGCCGGGCGGGTCCTGCAGCAGGTGGCTGACCAGACCGGTGGCGAAGCACAGCAGCAGCGCCGCGCCCAGCCACCGGCCGAGCACCACCGCGGTGCGCGGCTCGTGCGCGGGGGAGCGGAACGCGCCCGGACGCAGCGGGCCGCGCCGCAGCACGGCGGGCGGGGCGGGCAGCGGCGGGTCGAAGCGCCGCCGGGCGGGGGAGGAGTCGGAGTCCACCGAACCATCGAAGCGCGCCCGGCGTCCGCGGCGGCGCTGCGACGTGCTTACGGAATCCGGACGGCGCCGGGCCGGAGTGCTTACGGAACCCGGACGGCCCGGCCCGCCGCGGCCACCCGCGGGCCGTGCGGTGCGAGGGTGGGCCGGTGACCGCACGCCCCGTCCTGTCCTGCGCCCTCGCCGTCACCGCCCTGGCCGGCTGCCTCGCGCTGACCCTCACCACCGGCGGCACCCTCGGCAACCGCCTCCCGCTGTACGGCTGGTACGCCGCCGACGCCGCCCTGTTCGTCCTGGCCCTGCTCGCGCTGCGCCGGGTGCCGCGGCGGCAGGTGGCGCGGCTGGTGCTGGCCGGGGGCGTGCTGGTGGCCGCGGTCGGGCTGCTGGCCCCGCCCCGGACCAGCGACGACGCCTACCGCTACGGCTGGGACGGGAAGGTGCAGGCGGCGGGCGGCTCCCCGTACGCGCGCACCCCCGAGGACCCGGCGCTGGCCCGGCTGCGGGACGCGGGCCGGTTCCCGGTCGGCGACGGCTGCGCGGAGTGGGACGAGCGGCGCACCGCCGACGGGGCCTGCACCCGGATCAACCGGCCCGCCGTGCACACGATCTACCCGCCGCTGGCCCAGGTCTGGTTCCTCGCCCAGCGCCCGTTCGGCGACGGCGTGCGGGTCGCCCAGGCGGCCGGGGCGGTCCTGGCGGTGGCGACCACCGGCGTGCTGCTGGCGGTGACGGGGGGACGGCGGCGGGCCGCGCTGTGGGCGTGGTGCCCGGGGGTGGCGGTGTGGGCGGTCAACGACGCGCACGTCGACGCCCTGGGCGCGCTGCTGGCGGTGGTCGGCCTGGGCTGGGCGGCCCGCGGCCGCGCCGCGGCGGGCGGTGCGGCGCTGGGTGCGGCGACGGCGGTGAAGCTGCTGCCCGCGCTGGTCCTGCCGGGCGCGCTGTCGGGCGTGCTGTCCCGCCGCCCGCGCCCCGCCGACCTGGTGCTGCCCGCCACCGCCGCCGGGGTGTTCGCCCTCTCCTACCTGCCGTACGCGGCGGCCTCCGGGGCCGGTGTCCTGGGCTACCTGCCCGGTTACCTGCGCGAGGAGGGCTACCAGCAGGGGCACCTGGAGCGGTTCGGGCTGCTGCGGCTGGTGCTGCCCGACCGGTTCGCGCCGTGGGCCGGGGCCGTGCTGCTCGCCGCCCTGGTGTGGCGGGTGCTGCGGCACGGCGACCCGGCGCGGCCCTGGCGGGGGGCGCTGACCGTGACCGGCGGGGCGCTGCTGCTGGTGGCCCCCGCCTACCCCTGGTACGCGCTGCTGCTGGTGGCGCTGGCGGCGCTGGACGGCCGCTGGGAGTGGCTGGCCGTCCCCGCCGCCGGGCAGCTGCTGTACCTGGCGGGCGGCAGCCGGGTGCAGCAACTCGCCTACGGGGGTGCCTTTTTGGTGATCGTGGCGGTGTCCGCCCGGCGGGCCGGGCGGTGGCCGCGGCCGGTCGGCGCACAGATGACGGAAGTCTGACGGCGCGCCCGCGCCCCTGGGCAACGCCGCCCCCGGCTGGTCCAATCACCCCGTGAACGACGACAGGGACGACGGCAGGGCCGACGGTGACGACGGCGACGACGAGGAGACCCGCGGCGCCCCGGTGGGCCGCCGGGTGGTGCTGGGCCTGCTCGGCCTCGGCGCCGCCGGGGTCGTGGCGGGCCCGTGGCTGCAGCGGGCCCAGGACGCGGTGGTGCGCAACGACCCGACGGGTCTGAGCCAGGCGCTGCCCGGCGGGGGCGGCTTCCGGTACTACTCGGTGACCGCCTCGGTGCCCGAACGCGGTGAGGCGGACTACACCCTCACCGTCGACGGCCTGGTGGAGCGGCCCACCACCCTGCGGCTGGCCGACCTGCGGGCCCTGCCGCAGCGCCGCCTCGTCCACGACGTGCAGTGCGTCACCGGCTGGCGGGTGCCCGCCACCCCCTTCGAGGGCGTCCCGCTGGCCGCGCTGCTGGAGGCCGCCGGGGTCCGGCCGGAGGGCCGCGCGGTGAGCTTCGGCTGCTTCGACGGCGCCTACACCGAGAGCCTGACGCTGGAACAGGCCCGCCGCGACGACGTCCTGGTGGCGCTGCGGATGCAGGACGACCCGATCGGGCACGCCCACGGCGGCCCGGTGCGCCTGTACGTCGCCCCGATGTACTTCTACAAGTCCGCCAAGTGGCTCTCCACCATCACCGTCACCGACACCGTCCGCCCCGGCTACTGGGAACGGCTCGGCTACGACGTGGACGCCTGGGTCGGCCGATCGAACGGACGCGACGATGCACCCACCGACTGACCGCCGCCCCCGCTTCGCCCCCGCCCAGCGCCGGGCCCACCGCGCCACCGCCGCGCTGATGCTCACCTGCCTGGCCACCGCCGCCTGCCTCTACCTGCCGCCGCTGGCCCAACTCGTCGGCCGCCGCAGGCTGGTGGCCACCGTGCACGAGTGGAGCGGCCTGCTGCTGCCCGTCCCGCTGCTGCTCGCCCTGGCCACCCGGGCGATGCGCCGCGACGCCGTCCGCCTCGGCCGGTTCACCGCCGCCGACCGCACCTGGCTGCGCACCGTGCGCCGCCGCCGGGCCGGGCCGCGCCCGGCCGGGAAGTTCAACGCCGGGCAGAAGCTGTACGCGCAGTGGACGCTCGGCACGATGCCGGTGATGCTCGGCACCGGCCTGCTGATGTGGTGCACCGGTCTCGCGCCCGCCGTGTGGCGCACCGGAGCCACCTTCGTGCACGACTGGTTCGCGTTCGCCGTCGCCGCGGTGGTGCTCGGCCACCTGCGGATGGCCTACCTGGACCCGGAGGCGCGGCGCGGCATGCGCACCGGCGCCGTCGACCGCGGGTGGGCCGAGCGCGAGCACCCGCAGTGGGCCGAACCGGACTGACGGTCGGTCAGGAACGAGTCAGCGCCAGGAACGAGCGGTCGTACGAGGTCCAGCGCTCGGCCGGCTCCAGGCCGACGGCCCGGGCGTGCCGCAGCGTCGCGGCGGGCCCGCAGCGCGCCCAGCGGAACGGCGGCCCGGCGCCGTCCGGGCCCTCCACCCGGACGTCCGCCACCTCGTCCACCTCCTGCGCCTCGGTCTCCACCAGGAGCAGGCCGCCCGGAGCCAGTAGCACGCCAGCCCGGGTCAGCAGGGCGGCCGGGTCGCCGCCGATGCCGAGGTTGCCGTCGGCGAGCAGCACACCGCCCCAGCGCCCCTCGGCGGGCAGCCGGTCGAACACCGAGCGGCGCAGCGCGAGACCGCCCAGGTGGGCGGTGCGCTCCACCGACGCCGTGCACACGTCCACCCCGAGCGCGGGCACGCCGGCCCCCAGCAGCGCCGCCACCAGCCGACCGGGACCGCAGCCCAGGTCCAGCACCGGCGCGGACAGGCCCAGGCAGCGCAGCACCAGCCCGTGGTCCGCCCCGGCGGCCGGCGCGCACCAGCGCTCCACCTCCAGCGCCAGCCGGGAGCCGTCCGCCCGGCGCAGCCACAGCGGGCCCCGCCCGGCCCGCACGGCCCGCCCGAACGGGTCGTCGACCCAGGGCTCGGCGGTGCCGGCGCGCAGGGCGGCGGGAGGGTTCACGTGTTCACCTGCCGGGGACGCGGGGAGGGGGCGGCCGGGACGCGCTGCGGAGCCGGGCGTCCGTCCGTCCGGCCGCCCGTCCCGTCCGGACCGGCGGGGGGCCCGCCGGCGCGCGGGGCGGCGCCGCTCACCGGGCCGGACCGGGGACGGGCGCGTACTCCCGCAGCCGGGCGGCGAACCGCGTGCCGGGTGCCAGCGCGGCGACCCGGGCGGCGTCGTCCGGCCCGTCCACGTCCAGCAGCGCCGGCAGTTCGCGGACCGCCAGGCCGTGCGCGGCCAGCCGTTCCCGGACGCGGCGGCCGGTGTCGGCGGTCGACATCGGCACGCCGTGCAGCAGCCGCTCGGCCAGGCGGGCGTCCGGGCGGGCCAGTCCGAGGGCCCAGAAGCCGCCGTCCTCGGCGGGCCCGAACCAGGCGTCGGCGCCCGGGCGTTCGGCGGCCGACAGCGGTGCGGCGAGGGCGGCGGGGTCGAGCTGCGGGGTGTCCGAGCCGACCAGCAGGGCCGGGGCGTGCGGGGCGAGCCGGGCGGCGTGGGCGAAGGCGGCGGCGATCCGGCGGTCCAGGCCGCCCTCGCACTGCGGCAGCACCTCCCAGCCCGGCGGCAGCCACCGGCCGGGCTCGCCGTCCAGCACCAGCAGGCGCCGGCCGGCCGGGACGAGGGCGAGCGCGGCCAGGGTGTCGGCGAGGGCCGCCCCGGCCAGGTCGGCGGCCTGCTCCGGGGTGAACGCCGGGGTCAGCCGGGTCTTCGAGCGGCCCGGCTGCGGTGCCTTGGTGATCAGCAGCAGGGTCGGCGGCGGGGCCGCGAGCACCCGGCGCATGTCGCGCACCGCCTGCCGGGTGCCGCGCACCGTCCCGGTCACCTTCGAACGGCCCGCCCGCGGACGGTAGTCGACCGGCACCTCGGCGATGCGCATCCCGGCGGCCGACGCCGACAGCACCGCCTCCAGCGGGTAGCCCGAGCGCCGGTCGCCCAGGCCCAGCGCCAGCAGCCGCTCCCGGCGCGCCGCCCGCATCGGCCCGAGGTCGTGCAGGTCGGCGCCGGTCACCGCGCGCAGCCGCCGGGCCAGCACCAGGTTCGCCAGCCGGGCGTGCGGCGGCCACGCCCCGAACGAGACCGGCCGCCGCCGTCCGAGCACCAGGTCGGCCGTGCCCGCGCGCACCGGATCGACCACCCGGGGCAGTTGCGCGGGGTCCAGCGACCCGTCGCAGTCCAGGAAGCACACGAACTCGGCGTCGGCCGCCAGCAGCCCGGCGTGGCAGGCCGCGCCGAAGCCCCGGCGCGGCTCCGCGACCACCGTCGCGCCCAGGTCGGCCGCGATCCGCGCCGAGCCGTCCCGCGAACCGTTGTCGACCACGACGGCCCGCCAGCCGGCCGGGATCCGGCCCAGCACCCAGGGCAGCGCCCGCGCCTCGTCCAGGCAGGGCAGCACCACGTCCACCGAGGACGGGAGAAGAGGAGGAGTCACGACCGCCACGCTAGCCACGCCCGACCCCGCCGCGACCGAGCCGCGCCCTTACGGAAGTCGTACGGCGCACCCGCCCGGGCCACGGACCTTACGGAACCCGAACGCGGGCCCGGACCGGAGCCGGCGGCGCTCCCGTGCTCGTATCCTCGGGCGGGTGAACCACAGCCCCGCCCCCGCCGAGCCGCCGGAGCCCGCCCGCATCCTGGTCGTCGACGACGACCCGACCGTCGCCGAAGTGGTGGCCGGCTACCTCACCCGGGCCGGCCACCTGGTCGACCGGGCCGAGGACGGACAGCGCGGCCTCGACCTGGCCGAGCGGCACCGCCCCGACCTGCTCGTCCTCGACCTGATGCTGCCCGGCCTCGACGGCCTCGAAGTGCTGCGCCGCCTGCGCGCCCGCCCCGACCGGGCGGACCTGCCGGTGGTGCTGCTCACCGCCAAGGGGGACGAGGCCGACCGCGTCCTGGGCCTCGAACTCGGCGCGGACGACTACGTCACCAAGCCGTTCAGCCCGCGCGAACTGGTGCTGCGGGTCCAGTCGATCCTGCGCCGCGCCCGCACCGCCGCGTCGGCCGCCCCGGCGGGGCCGCTGCGCTCCGGCGACCTGGTACTCGACCCGCGGGCCCGCCGCGCCCACCGTGACGACCGCGAACTCGCCCTCACCAGCCGCGAGTTCGACCTGCTCGCGTTCCTGCTCCGGCACCCCGGGACGGTGTTCTCCCGGCAGGAGCTGATGCAGCGCGTGTGGGGCTGGGACTTCGGCGACCTGTCGACCGTCACCGTCCACGTCCGCCGCCTGCGCGAGAAGATCGAGGACGACCCCGGCGCGCCCGCCCTGATCAGCACCGTCTGGGGCGTCGGCTACCGCTACGACCCGGCCGCGCCGGGGCGGGACGGTGCGGCGTGAAGGACCTGCTGCTGATCGCCCTGTTCGCCGCGCTCGGCGCCGCAGCAGCCGGACTGCTCGGCCTGGCCGCGCTGCGGCTGCTGCGCCGCCGCTCGCTGACGCTCACCCTGTTCGCCGTCGCCGTGGTCAGCGTCCTCGCGGTCACCTCCGGCACGTTCGCGGTCGCCCGGGCGATGTTCCTCTCCCAGCACGACCTCGGCGTGGTCGTCACCGTCCTGGCGATGGCCTCGGTGGTCGCGCTGCTCACCGCCGCGCTGCTGGGCCGCCAGGTCACCGCGGGCGGCCGGGCGCTGGCGGTCGCCGCCCGCACCGTCGGCGGCGACGCCGGGTTCACCCCGCCGGACCGGCCGCTCGGACGGGAACTGGCCGCCGTCAGCGCCGAACTCGCCGCCACCAGCGCCCGGCTGGCCGAGTCCCGGGACCGCGAGCGGGCCCTGGACGCCTCCCGGCGCGAACTCATCGCCTGGATCTCGCACGACCTGCGCACCCCGCTGGCCGGGTTGCGCGCGATGGCGGAAGCGCTGGAGGACGGCGTCGCCGAGCAGCCCGAGCGCTACCTCGCCCGGATCCGCACCGAGGTGGAACGGCTCACCGGCATGGTCGACGACCTGTTCGAGCTCTCCCGGATCCAGGCCGGCGCGCTCTCGCTCAGCCCCTCCCGGGTCTCCCTGCACGACCTGGTCGACGACGCGCTGGCCGGCGCCCACCCACTGGCCCGGCAGCGCGGCGTGCGCCTGGAGGGCCGCCGGGTCGAACCCGCGCCGGTCGAGGCCGACCCCCGGGAGATCACCCGGGTGATCGGCAACCTGCTGGTCAACGCCATCCGCGCCACCCCGCCGGACGGCGTGGTCGCCGTCTCCACCCACCGGGAGGCCGACGCCGTCGTGCTCGCCGTCACCGACGGCTGCGGCGGCATCCCCGAGCCCGACCTGCCCCGGGTCTTCGAGACCGGCTGGCGCGGCACCACGGCCCGCACGCCCCACGCGTCCGCCCCCGGAGCGCCCGACACCGCCGACAGCGGCGCCGGACTCGGGCTCGCCATCGTCCGCGGCATCGTCGAGGCCCACGACGGGCGGGCCCGCGTCCGCAACGTCGACGGCGGCTGCTGCTTCGAGATCACCCTCCCGGCCGCCCGCCGGGCCTGACGGCGCGGGGCGGCGGAGGCCGTGTCCGTCGGCGGCGCCCCCGGCGAGGAACCCGGGAGCGGGGGAGACCACCGTGACCGGCGCGGCCCGGAACGGCGCGGAACGGCGCGGAACGACCGGTGGCACCGCTCACCCGCGTGTCCGCACGGCGGGACCCCCGACGGCCCGGAGGGCCCCCGACCGGTCAGCTTCCGGCCCGGTGGGCCGCCGCCCCCGGTGCGCCGAGCGACCCGACCCGCTCGCCCGGCCGTCCACCGACTCGAACGCCCTGCCGCCCGGTGACCCGACCCGCTCGCCTGGCCGTCCACCGACCCGAACGCCCTGCCGCCCGGTGACCCGACCCGCTCGCCCGGCCGTCCGGCGTCCCGCTCGCCTGCTCGCCCAGCCGTCCACCGACCCGAATGCCCTGCCGCCCGCTGCCGAGCGCGGCCTGCGCCCCGCGCGCACCGGTCGGTGCCCGGTCCGTCGGCCCGGCGACGGCCTGCCCCGGGCCGACGAGCCGCCCGCCGGTTCGTCCGGCCCGCCCCGGTTCCCCGGCGCCCGGGCCTCCGCTGCTCCGGTCCCCCCGTTCCCTGGCCGCCCCGGACGCCCCGGCCGTCGGCGTCAGGCCCGCTGCGGGGCCGACGCGAACTCGGCCATCCCGGCTCCGAACGCCACCCGGGGGCGCCAGTCCAGTTCCGCGCGCAGCCGCGCCGGGTCGGCGGTCACGTGCCGGACGTCGCCCAACCGGTACTCGCCCGTCACCACCGGCGCCGGGCCGCCGCAGGCCGCCGCGAGGGCCCGCGCCATGTCGCCCACCGTGCGCGCCTCCCCGCTGCCCACGTTGTACGCCCGCGCGCTGCCCGCCGGGCGGTCGGCCACTCCCGCCAGGGCCGCCGCGTTGGCCGCCGCCACGTCCGCGACGTGCACGAAGTCGCGGCGCTGCCCGCCGTCCTCGAACACCCGCGGGGCCTCGCCCCGGGCCAGCGCCGAGCGGAACAGCGAGGCCACCCCCGCGTACGGGGTGTCGCGCGGCATCCCCGGCCCGTACACGTTGTGGTAGCGCAGCGTCAGGACCCGGCCCCCGCAGGCCCGGGCCCAGGCGGACGCCAGGTGCTCCTGCGCCAGCTTGGTCGCCGCGTACACGTTGCGCGGATCGGCCGGGGCGTCCTCCGCCACCAGCCCGGGCAGCAGCGGTTCGCCGCACAGCGGGCACGGCGGTTCGAAGCGCCCCGCGTCCAGGTCCGCCGACCGGCGCGGCCCCGGCGCCACCGGCCCGTGCGTGCCGCAGCGGTACGCGCCCTCGCCGTACACCACCATCGACCCGGCCAGCACCAGGTCCCGCACCCCGCGCCGGGCCATCGCCGACAGCAGCACGGCGGTGCCCAGGTCGTTGCAGCCCGCGTACGCGGGGGCGTCGTCCAGGTCCACGCCCAGCCCGACCATCGCCGCCTGGTGGCAGACCGCAGAGACCCCGTCCAGCGCGGCCTCCACCGCCGCCGGGTCCCGGACGTCCCCGCGCCGGAACTCGGCTCCCTCCGGCACCGCCGACGGCAGCCCCGAGGGGTGCACCGCCGGGAGCAGCGCGTCCAGCACCCGCACCTCGTGGCCGTCCGCGAGCAGCGCGCCGACCACCGCGGAGCCGATGAAACCGGCCCCGCCCGTCACCAGGATCCTCATGCCGGCCGACGCTACCCGCGTCCGGCCCGGGAACGGCGCAGTCGCCCGGCGACGTCACCGACCGGTAAGGAGCGGTAAGGAGCGATCGGGGCCCGTGTGCCGCGGCGGGGTGCGGCGGCCGGTGGCGCCGCGCGCGGTCACCCGAGCAGTCTGGTGTGCAGCCGGACGGTGGTGCCGGCCTGTGCGGTGGAGCGGATCTGGACGAGGTCGCAGAGCTGTTGGACGAGCCAGAGCCCCCGGCCGCCGACCTGGTCGACGGTGGGTCGGAGGCGGCCGACCAGCGGGTCCTGGAGGTGGCCGGCGTCGTGGAACTCGCAGATCAGGTCCGCGCCCTCCACCCAGGTGCGCAGGACGCCCCGGCCGCCGCCGTGCTTGATGCTGTTGCCGGCGACCTCGCAGACGGCGATCAGCAGTTCGCGCAGGCGGGTGCCCTCCAGGCCGTGCCGGCCCGCGCAGGCGGTGACGTGGGCGCGCACCGCGGCCAGCATGCCCCGCTGGTAGGGGAGTTCCTGGTGGTGGTCGGCGGCGGGGGCCAGTTCGGGGAAGGCGTACGGCTCCTGGGCGTAGGAGCCGTTGGGGCCGTGGGTGCCCCCGCTGAGGAGCATGGGGTGGCAGCGCCGGGCCGCTTCCACCGCGGCGGGTTCCAGCGCGGCGGTGTCGTAGGGGCACAGCAGCCACCAGGCGGGGGACTGGGCGAACGCGAGGTTCAGCAGCCACTCGTGGTACCCGTACTCGGTGCTCTCGGCCGCGGAGGGTTCGCTCCACGCGGATTCGCTGATGCCGCGGACCGGGTGGCCCTCCGCGGTCTTGGAGACCCAGTCGCGCCAGGCGGGGATCAGCCGGCCGGGGTTGCGGCCGAGGGCGGCGGTGTCGAGGAACGTGACGCCTTCGGCGGCGTCGGTGCCCTCCAGTTCGGTGCGCAGCATGCGCTCCTTCGGCTCCGCGACCGCGACCAGGACGAGTTCGCTCCCGGCGCGGGCGTCGTGGATGAAGGACATGGCGCCGTCGAGGAACTGGGCGTCCCCGTCGTAGGGGTACAGCTCGTGCCGGAACGCGGAGTCGTGGGCGGGGGCTTCCGGGCGCGTCGTGCTGTTCTCGCTCACGGTGCCAGCTCCACGGGGATCTGCGGGACGTCGTAGCCGAGCAGTGACCAGCAGCGCCGGAACGTCTCGTCCGCCTTCTCGATCACGATCCGGCGCCCGGGGATCCCGCGTGCCGAGTCGACCAGCGCGCGCATGCCCGCGGCGTCCACCAGTTCGAGGCCGTCGCACCGCAGCCGCACGGTGGCCGAGCGGGCGACGAGTTCGTCCAGGACGGTGCGGAAGCTGTCGGCGCCGTCCGAGTCCACCACGCCGCTCACGCTCCAGCAGTCCGTTCCCGCGCTGTACATCCGAAAACCTGGCACCTCCGCCCGTGTGCCCAAGTGGTGCGGATGTACTCCGGCCGCTTGCTCCAGGAGGGCGGGCCGGAAGCCGGCCCGGTGGTAGGCGCAGACGACGACGGCCCCTCTGGCGAGCACCAGGGCGTCGAGTTCCAGTTCGTGCCGGGCGATCTCCTGCGGGCTCGCGCCGCCGGGCCAGACGCGGTCCATCCGGGCCAGGACCCGCAGCGCGCGGAAGCCCTGGCGGGTCGCGGCGTCCGCCTCCCGGCACACGAAGTCCAGCAGCGCCGCCGCGTCCCACCCCGCCCCGCCCGGGCGCTCGGCCCCGGGGTCGACGACCACTCCCTGCGGCGCGCCGTCCGGCGACCACCGGGACTCGGACGCGCCGATGAGCAGGACCTTGTCGCCGAAGAGGGCCCCGTCGGCGGCGAAGGCCCGGGCGGTCGCGGTGAAGTCGTCACCGGGGCCGACCGGCCAGCAGACGTGGTCACCTGCTTCGACGGGATCAAGGGTCGCCACAGCACGTGCGTTCCTCACGCGCCCTCCCTCCACCCAGGCTCCTGCGTGAGCATCCTATCGGCCACGGCCGTCGGGAACGGGGGAGGCGGCCCGGGCCTCGGCGGGGAACGCGTCCGGCCTCCGCGGGCGGCTCGTGGTCGGCGGGCCGCCGCGCCGGCCGCCGGGCCGGCGGTGCGGTGTCGCGTGCCGGTGCTTCAGCGGCGAGGAGGACGGGTGGCGGTGTCGAGGTAGAAGGCGTCGATGCTCTGGACGGCCTGCTCGAACTCCGCCAGGTTGACCGGCTTGGTGACGTAGGCGTTGGCGTGGCTGCTGTAGGCGCCGGCGACGTCGTCGGGGGCGGCGGAGGTGGTGAGCACGACGACGGGGATCGTCCGCAGGTCCTCGTCGGACTTGAGCACCCGCAGCAGGTCGCGGCCGTTCATCCGGGGCATGTTGAGGTCCAGGACGATCAGGTCGGGGCGGGGCGTCTCCGGGGCACGCAGGTGCTCCAGGGCGGCGAGACCGTCGGTGACCTGGACGAGGTTGCGGGCGCCGCGTTCGGCCAGGGCTTCCTCGATCAGCATGGCGTCGGCCGCGTCGTCCTCTACCAGCAGCACGTCGAAGGCGTGGGCGGGGCTGGTCATGATCGGGGTCTCCGTAGGTTCTTCGTCGGAATGGTCGTAGAGACCCGGCCAGCGCTGCCGGGCTCCTTGGCGGGTCAAGCCGCAGGCCGAGCCGAGCTGGGGGTAGCCGGCTCCGGTCCGGGCCGCCGCCCTGGCCGCGTCCGCCCGGAGGCGCTCCGCGGCCCGCTGCAACTGGTCCAGGATGTGCAGCATGCCCAGCGCCCGTCCCATCGGGTCTCCCGGAGGCCCGTACGGCCGGGGCGGACCGGGCTCCTCCAGGAGCTGGTCGGCAAGGTGCCGCGCCGTACGGGCCACTGCGGCGTCCATGATCGCGGACGTCTCCTGCGCGGTGGCCCGGAGGGCGAAGTCGTTGCCAGGCATGACTGGAACCATAGGCCCTCGCCTCACCCCCGACAACAACGCTTGTCGCCCGGCCTCTACAGTGGGCGCTGCGCCGCCCCACCGGGCCGGCCGTCACCGGAGAGGTACAGACCATGCAGGACGACCCGAGGGCACCGCGTTCGCGTCCGTTGTCCGCTTGGACGACCAGGCGCTGGCTGAGGGCGGGCGCCGGGCTGTCCCTGGCGGTCCTGGCCGTGCTGGGCGTGCTGGGGTTCTGGGTGCTGGACCGGTCCGAGACGATCAGCACCCAGCTCGTGGACGTGCGCTCGCCCGCGCTGTCCACCGCGTTCCGCCTGGAGTCGGTCCTGCTCAACCAGGAGACCGGCATCCGCGGGTACGGCCTCGCCGGGAACCCGGAGTTCCTGCAGCCCTACCAGCAGGGCCTGGCCGACGAGAAGACCCACGTCGCCACCCTGACCGGGCTCCTGCACGGCGACGCCGACGCGCTCGCCGACCTCGCCGCCGTCGAGGACGCCGCCGACCGGTGGCGGCAGGAGATCGCCGAGCCGATCGCCGCCGCTCCCGCCGGGGCGCCCGCCGCGCAGGCCGCCGCCTCGGCCGAGACCGGCAAGGCCGCGTTCGACAGCCTCCGGGCCGCCCTGACCCGCGAGCAGGACCACCTGCGGGCCGACCGCGCCGCCGCCCGGGCCGACCTGCTCGCCACCACGCGGACGCGCAACCTCGTGTTCAGCGCGATCGCGGTCGTCATCGCCGTCCTGACCGCCCTGGCCTTCGAAGGGTTGCGCCGCGGCATCAACCGGCCGCTGGAGCAGCTGAGCGCGGACGCCCGCCGGATCGCCGCGGGCGACTTCGAACACCCCATCGTCCCCACCGGCCCCGCGGACCTGCGCCAACTCAGCGCCGAGATCGACCTCATGCGCGGGCGGCTGACGCGGGAGCTGGCGTTCACCGAGCAGGCCCGCCTGCGCCTGGACGCCCAGGCCGCCGAACTGCAGCGCTCCAACACCGAGCTGGAGCAGTTCGCCTACGTGGCCTCGCACGACCTCCAGGAGCCGCTGCGCAAGGTCTCCAGCTTCACGCAGCTGCTGCGGCGCCGCTACGGCGGCCAACTCGACGCCAAGGCCGACCAGTACATCGACTTCGCGGTCGACGGCGCCAACCGGATGCAGGTCATGATCAACGACCTGCTCGACTTCTCCCGGGTCGGACGGGTCCACCACAACCACCAGGAAGTCGACCTGGAGGAAGTCCTGGAACGCACCCTGGAAACCCTCAGCGTCGGCATCGAGGAGGCGCAGGGGCAGGTCACCCACGACCCGCTGCCGACCCTGGTCGCCGACCCCACCCAGATGGGGATGCTCTGGCAGAACCTGATCGGCAACGCCGTCAAGTTCCGCCGCCCCGGAGTCCCTCCGCGCATCCACGTCAGCGCCGAGCGGGACGGCGGCCTGTGGCGCTTCGCCGTCACCGACAACGGCATCGGCATTCCCGCCCAGTTCGCCGTCAAGGTCTTCGTCATCTTCCAGCGCCTGCACACCAAGGAGGCCTACGCCGGCAGCGGCATCGGCCTGGCCATGTGCAAGAAGATCGTCGAGTTCCACGGCGGCACCATCGAGGTCGACCCGACCCGCACCGAGGGCGCCCGCATCACCTTCACCCTCGCGCCGGAACCCCTGGAGGGCCCGGAACCCCTGGAGGTCCCCGCCGCCCCGGCCGTCGAAGCGGCCCTCCCCGCCGAACCGGAGCGGCAGCCGCGATGACCCTCCCCCTCACCGCCGCGTCCGGGCGCGCGGAAGAAGAACTCACCTACCGCATCCTGCTCGTCGAGGACGACGCCGCGGACGCCCTCCTGGTCGAGGAGCTCCTGCACGACACCGGGTTGGGTTTCGAACTCACCGTCGAGCCCACCATCGCCGGTGCCAGAGCCGTCCTGACCGAGCGGCAGATCGACTGCGTCCTGCTCGACCTGCACCTGCCCGACGCGGCCGGCACCGCGGCCGTCACGGCGGTGCGGGAGCTCGCACCGCACAACGCCGTCATCGTCCTCACCGGTCTCGCGGAGAGCCGGGCCGGCGCCGAGGCGATGGCCGCCGGTGCCCAGGACTACCTGGTCAAGGGCAAGGTCGAAGCCGAACTGCTGCGCCGCACCCTGCGCTACGCCGTCTACCGCAGCAGGACGGAGCACGCCGCCATCCAGGCCCAGGCCAGCCGCCTGCGCGCCGAGGAGAACGCCCGCCTGGAACGCGGCCTGCTCCCGCCCCCCATGCTCGGCACCTCGACCGTCACGGTGACCAGCCGCTACATCCCCGGCGCCCCGACGGCGCTGCTCGGCGGCGACTTCCTCGACGTCGTCGAGGGCGACGACGGTTTCCTGCACGCCGTCGTCGGCGACGTCAGCGGCCACGGTCCCGACGCCGCCGCCCTGGGCGTCCTGCTGCGGATCGCCTGGCGCTCGCTCGTCCTCGGCGGCCACCGGGGCGAGGACCTGCTGAACCTGATGGAACGCGTCCTGGTCGCCGAACGCGACGACGTGTCGCTCTTCGCCACCTGCACCCTGCTCACCCTCGAACAGGAGAACCGCACCGCCACGCTCCACCTCGCCGGACACCACGAGCCCCTGCTGACCACCGACCAGGGGACCCGGCCGGTGAGCGCCGCCCACGGCATAGCCCTGGGCATCATGCCCGGCCTGTGCCACTGGCCCCCCACGGTCGTCCCGCTCCCCGCCAGCGGCTCCCTGACCCTCTACACCGACGGCCTGATCGAGGGGTACGACGGGGACAGCGGCAGACGGCTCAGCACCGACGGGCTGCTCGCCCTGATCGGCGCCCCCGGCAGCGCGGACCCGGCCGAAGCCGCCGCCCGGATCGACCGGATCATCGAGCAGGCCCAGGCCCTCAACGCGGGCCGCCACACCGACGACCTCGCCGTCCTGCACCTCGCCTGGGGGCGCAAGTAGTCGCCGTCTCCCCCCGGTGCGGAAGCGGTGGCACGCATTCCGGCCGGACCGGGCATCGCGCCGCCCATCGAGGGTACGCGTCAGCGGACCGCGGCCCATCTGCACGGTGAGGTCGGCCGTCCGGCAACGGAGAGTGGCATGAGCCTGACAGCAGAGAGCACCCACGGCACGGCCCTGTTCGCCGACCGGTACCGGGTCGAGGGCGTCCTGGGGCGGGGGAGCGCCGCCGAGGTGCTGCGCGCCGTCGACCTGCACCTGGGCCGGGAGGTCGCGTTGAAGGTGCTGCACCGCGGCGCCCCCGAGGACTTCGCCCGCCGGTTCACCGCCGAGGCGCGGACGCTGGCCCGGCTCCGGCACCACGGCGTGGTCGAGGTCTACGACCACGGGAGCGCCGACGACCGCCCCTACCTCGTCTTGGAACTCGTGGACGGGACGACGCTGTCCGACGTGCTGCGCACGTCACCGCTGTCCGCCCCCGCCACGCTCCGGCTCGGCCGGGAGCTCGCCCGCACCCTCGCCTTCGTCCACGACCACGGCGTCGTCCACCGCGACGTCAAACCGTCCAACGTCCTGATCGACGCCTCGGGAGCCCCCCGCCTCACGGACTTCGGCATCGCGCGCCAGCCCCTCGACGAGCCCGTCCAGGACGCCGAAGCGACCCGGACGGGCTTCGTCGTCGGCACCCCCGCCTACCTGGCACCGGAGCAGATCCGCGGCCAGGGCGCGCGCCCGCCCGTCGACGTCTACGCCCTGGGCCTGCTGCTGATCGAGTGCCTCCACGCCCACCACGCGCTCGCCATGCTCTCGCGCGCCTGCACTCACGCCCATTTGAGAGAAACAGTTGATAACTGAGATTCTATCCATAGAAT
>NZ_JBSGET010000166.1:0-17109 GCF_053603035.1 Kitasatospora sp. NPDC004272
CGACCACGACCGGCCTGCCACGGTCGTCCGCATCGACACCTAGGCGACGACCCGGCGGTGCCCGCGCCGCGGACGCCGCACGGCGCCGGTCTGCTCGGTCCGCTCATGATCGTTCTTCCCCCGGTGTCGTGCCCCCACCGGCGACAGCCCGTCACCAGGACCCGGTACGGCGGGGATTGTCGGGCCATCGTCGTCCGTACCACACCGCGCTGTCCAGCGTCGGCCGGAACCCGGACCGGACCGTGGCCCAACCGCGACGGGACCGGTACGCTCCGTGCCCCCGCACCCGCCGGCGGCGGCCCGCGCGGCCCGCCCGGTCCGGCAGGCGGCCCGGCGGCGCGGCCCGCACCCCCGATCCGGGAGAATGGGGGGCATGACTGCCCAGATTCTCGATGGCAAGGCCACCGCGGCCGCGATCAAGTCCGAACTCGCCGTCCGCGTGGCGGCCCTCAAGGAACGGGGCATCGTCCCCGGCCTCGGCACCGTCCTGGTCGGCGACGACCCGGGCAGCCGGTGGTACGTCAACGGCAAGCACCGGGACTGCGCGGAGATCGGCATCGCCTCCATCCAGCGCGAACTGCCCGCCACCGCCACCCAGGAGGACGTCGAGAACGTCGTCCGCGAGCTCAACGCCGACCCGTCCTGCACCGGCTACATCGTCCAACTCCCGCTCCCCAAGGGCCTGGACGCCAACCGCGTGCTCGAACTCATGGACCCGGACAAGGACGCCGACGGCCTCCACCCGACCTCGCTCGGCCGCCTCGTCCTCGGCATCGACGGCCCGCTGCCCTGCACCCCGCTCGGCATCGTCGAGCTGCTCCGCCGCCACGACGTCGCCATCGACGGCGCCGAGGTCGTCGTGGTCGGCCGCGGCATCACCGTCGGCCGCTCGATCGGCCTGCTGCTCACCCGCCGCAGCGAGAACGCCACCGTGACGCTCTGCCACACCGGCACCCGCGACCTCGCCTCGCACCTCAAGAACGCCGACATCATCGTCGCCGCCGCGGGCGTCCCGCACCTGGTCAAGCCCGAGGACGTCAAGCCCGGCGCCGCGATCCTCGACGTCGGCGTCTCCCGCAGCGAGGGCAAGATCGTCGGCGACGTGCACCCCGGTGCCGCCGAGGTGGCCGGCTGGATCTCCCCCAACCCCGGCGGCGTCGGCCCGATGACCCGCGCCATGCTCCTCAACAACATCGTCGAGGCGGCCGAGCGCCGCGCCGGCGTCTGACACCGGTGCCCGGCGTCACGCGGCGCGGCCGTCGCCGCCCCCCCGTCACCACCCAGGGCACCGTGCCCCCCGAGGGGGCCGCGGCCGCGCTCGGCCGCGGCCACGTGCTGCCGCTGCGGCAGTGGCCGATAACGCTGGTCCTGCTGGTCGCCGCGGCGGGCCTGCTGATCACCTGGCAGGGCCACTTCCGGCTCGGCCTGCTCGCGGTCGGCGCCGCGCCCCTGCTCGGCGCGCTGCTCCGGCTCGGCCTGCCGGACGTCGGCATGCTCGCCGTCCGCAGCCGGTTCACCGACGTCACCCTGATGTTCGTGCTCGGCGGCGTGATCGTCCTGCTCACGCTGGTGGCCCAGCCCGACCCGTGGCTGCGGGTGCCGGCGCTGGAGAACATCGGACGGCTGATCGGGCACCCGATGCGGTAGGCGGGGCGCGCGGAGCCCGGGGCGCGGCGCATCAGTCGCCGTGCCCCGGTCGGTGGCGGTCACGGCCTTGCGATAGCCTTGCCCAGGTCTCTCGATATCGAGAGATCATCCTCGGCTCCAGCGCGCCGGTGTGCCTGGGGCACCTGGCGATCGCAGGAGAAGGCTGAAATGACTCGCACCCCCGTCAATGTCACCGTCACCGGAGCCGCCGGCCAGATCGGCTACGCGCTGCTCTTCCGCATCGCCTCGGGTCACCTGCTGGGTGCCGACGTTCCGGTGAACCTGCGCCTGCTGGAGATCCCGCAGGGCCTCAAGGCGGCCGAGGGCGTCGCCATGGAACTGGACGACTGCGCGTTCCCGCTGCTGCGCGACATCACCATCACCGACCAGGCGAACGTCGCGTTCGACGGCGCCAACGTCGCGCTGCTGGTCGGCGCCCGTCCGCGCACCGCGGGCATGGAGCGCGGCGACCTGCTCTCCGCCAACGGCGGCATCTTCGGCCCGCAGGGCAAGGCGATCAACGCCAACGCCGCGGACGACATCAAGGTCCTGGTGGTCGGCAACCCGGCCAACACCAACGCCCTGATCGCCCAGCGCAACGCCCCGGACGTGCCGGCCGAGCGCTTCACCGCGATGACCCGCCTGGACCACAACCGGGCCGTCGCCCAGCTGGCCAAGAAGGCCGGCGTGACGGTCGAGGACGTCAAGAAGGTCACCATCTGGGGCAACCACTCGGCCACCCAGTACCCGGACCTGTTCCACGCCGAGGTCTCCGGCAAGGCCGCCTTCGACGCCGTGGGCGCCGACCAGGAGTGGGTCGAGAACTTCTTCATCCCGAAGGTCGCCAAGCGCGGCGCCGAGGTCATCGAGGTCCGCGGCGCCTCCTCGGCCGCCTCGGCCGCGAACGCCGCCATCGACCACGTGTACACCTGGGTCAACGGCACCCCGGCGGGCGACTGGACCTCGATGGGCATCGTCTCCGACGGCTCGTACGGCGTGCCGGAGGGCCTGATCTCCTCCTTCCCGGTCACCACCAAGGACGGCAAGTTCGAGATCGTCCAGGGCCTGGACATCTCGGAGTTCGACCGCAAGCGGATCGACGCCTCGGTCGGCGAGCTCGCCGAGGAGCGCGCCGCCGTGCAGGAGCTCGGCCTCATCTGAGCGCCTCCCCACCGCGGCTGAACGGCCGGGCACCCGTCGGGTGCCCGGCCGTTCTCCTACACTCGGGCCGTGAGCGAAACCCTGCAGGACGCCGCGCTCGTCCTGGTGTTCATCATGTTGGGCGGGCTGTTCAACGTCGCCGAGATCGCGCTGATCTCGCTGCGCGAGGGGCAGATCCGCACCCTGGAGGCGGCGGGTTCGCGGCGGGCCGCGCGGGCCGCGCACCTGGCGGCGGACCCGAACCGGTTCCTGGCGGCGGTGCAGGTCGGGGTGACCTGCATGGGCTTCCTGTCGGCGGCGTTCGGCGCGGACACCCTGGCGGGCAAACTGGCGCCGGTGTTCGTCCGGGCGGGCCTGTCCGAGGGCGTCGCGGACGCGGTCGCGCTGGTCGGCCTGACCCTGGTGATCTCCTACGCCTCGCTGGTGCTGGGCGAGTTGACGCCCAAGCGGATCGGCCTGCAGCGGGCCGAGTCGATCGCGCTGCTGGCCGCGCCGGTGGTGGACGTGATGTCGGTGGTGCTGCGGCCGGTGATCTGGCTGCTGGGCCACTCGACCAACCTGATGGTGCGACTGCTGGGCGGCGACCCGACCGCCGGGCGCGGCGTGATGAGCCCCGAGGAGCTGCGCGGCCTGGTCGCCGCCAACACCGAACTCGGCTCGGACGAACGCGAGTTGATCAACGAGGTGTTCGCGGCGGGGGAGCGCCAGCTGCGCGAGGTGATGGTGCCGCGCACCGAGGTGACCTTCCTGGACGGCGACCGGCCGGTGGCCGAGGTGCGCAACGAGACCGACTCCGCGCCGCACTCCCGCTACCCGGTGGTGGAGGGCTCCTACGACGCGGTGACCGGCTTCGTGCACGTCCGCGACCTGTACGGGGCGCGCGGCGAGCGGGCCGTCCGGGTCGCCGAGCTGGCCCGTCCGGTGAAGCTGCTGCCCGCCACCAAGCGGGTGCTGGAGGCGATGAGCGAGATGCGCCGGGAGGGCCACCACCTGGCGATCGTGGTCGACGAGTACGGCGGCACCGCGGGCATCGTCACCCTGGAGGACCTGGTCGAGGAGGTGATCGGCGAGATCCGCGACGAGTACGACGCCCAGGACACCACCGCGACCCGGCGGCTGGCCGGCGGCGGCGTCGAACTGGACGGCCTGCTCAACCTCGCCGACTTCACCGGGGAGACCGGCCTGGTCCTGCCCGAGGGCCCGTACGAGACGGTCGCCGGGTTCGTGGTGCGCGAGCTCGGCCGGCTGCCCCGCAAGGGCGACCAGGTGGTCACCGACACCGGGGCCCGGCTGACCGTGGCCCGCCTGGACGGGCGGCGGATCGAGCGGCTGCGGGTGAGCACCGTCACACCGGCGGATCCGGTGGGCCCGGAGGTTTCCTGACCGGCCGGGGGAACTGGAACAATGGCCTCATGGTCAACGCAGCGGTCACCGGTCCCGTGAAGGACCGTCCCCGGGTGCTCTCCGGCATCCAGCCCACCTCGGGCTCCTTCCACCTGGGCAACTACCTCGGCGCGGTGCGCCAGTGGGTCGACCTGCAGGAGGCCAACGACGCCTTCTACATGGTCGTCGACCTGCACGCGATCACCGTCGAGCAGGACCCGGCGGTGCTGCGGCAGAACACCCGGATCTCCGCCGCCCAGCTGCTCGGCGCCGGCCTGGACCCGGAGCGCTGCACCCTGTTCGTGCAGTCCCAGGTGCCCGAGCACGCGCAGCTGGCCTGGGTGATGAACTGCCTCACCGGCTTCGGCGAGGCGTCCCGGATGACCCAGTTCAAGGACAAGTCCGCCAAGCAGGGCAGCGACCGCACCACGGTCGGCCTGTTCACCTACCCGGTGCTGATGGTCGCCGACGTGCTGCTCTACCAGGCCGACGCGGTGCCGGTCGGCGAGGACCAGCGCCAGCACCTGGAACTCACCCGGGACCTCGCGGACCGCTTCAACGCCCGCTACGGGCAGACCTTCACCGTCCCCGAGCCGTACATCCTCAAGGCCACCGCCAAGATCCAGGACCTCCAGGACCCGGCCGCGAAGATGAGCAAGTCCGCGGCCACCGACAAGGGCCTGGTCAACCTGCTCGACCCGGCGAGGACCAGCGCCAAGAAGTTCAAGAGCGCGGTCACCGACACCGACACCGTCGTGACCTACGACGAGGCGGCCAAGCCCGGCGTCTCCAACCTGCTGCGGATCCACTCCGCGCTCAGCGGCCTGAGCGTCGACGAGCTGGTCGCGCACTTCGAGGGCAAGATGTACGGCGCCCTGAAGACCGAGCTGGCCGACCTGTTCACCGAGTGGGTCACCCCGTTCCAGGCCCGCACCCAGCAGTACCTGGACGACCCGGCCGAGCTGGACCGGGTCCTCGCGCTGGGCGCCGAGAAGGCCCGCGCGGTGGCGTCCGAGACGCTCGCCGAGGTCTACGACCGGGTCGGCTTCCTGGCGCCGAAGCGCTGATGCCGACGGCTGCCGTCCCCGAAGGTGCCGGCCTCGACGAGGCCGTCACCATCGGCGTCTCCATACACGTCCCGGAGCCCTACGGCAGCCGGGTGCAGGACGCCCGGGCCGGGTACGGCGACCCGCAGGCCCGGTCGATACCGACCCACGTCACCCTGCTGCCGCCGACCGAGACCCGCACCGGGTTCCTGCCCGGGATAGAGCGCCACCTGCGGGCGGTGGCCGCCGCCCAGCGCCCGTTCCGGATGCTGCTGCAGGGCAGCGGCACCTTCCGCCCGGTCTCCCCGGTGGTGTTCGTCCGGGTCGAGGAGGGCGCCCAGGAGTGCCGGGTGCTGGAGGCCGAGGTCCGCTCCGGCCCGCTGGCCCGCGAGCTGGCCTTCCCCTACCACCCGCACGTCACCGTCGCCCACGGCCTGCCCGAACCCGTCCTGGACACCGCCTACGAGCGGACCAAGGGTTTCCGGGCGGTCTTCGAGGTCACGGAGTTCGTGCTCTCACGGTTCGGGGCGGACGCGGTCTGGCGTCCCTGGTCGGCGTTCCGCTTCGGCGGCGCCTGACCGTCCGGCCCGTGATTTCTGACAGTTCTCTGGGAATCGTTTGCCTTTACTTTGTTTGAGGTTGCACGGTTGTTACCGTCGCCGTGGTTACGGCGGGCTCAGGAGTGGCGATGGCAACCAAACAGGCAGTTCCCCCGTCGGTCCGACGGGTGGTCGGCCGCGCCATGCGCCGGTACGGACTGCTCCCCCCGGTGCCCCCGCCGCCGCCCCCGCCGCCCGCCCCGGTCGACCCGCAGCGGCTGCGCGAGGACGAACTGGCCGCCGCCCGCCCCGGGCTGGTGCGCCACCGCGGCCGGCTGGCCGAGGTCCGCGACGACCTGCTCGACCCGCAGGCCCGGCAGGCCAACCTGGCCGCCGTCGCCGAGGCGCTGGACGCCGCGGGCGTCCGCTACCTGCTGATCCCCGACCGCGGCGCCCGCTACCGCCTGGGCGTGCTGCCGGGCGGCCGGGCGGCCGCGCTGGCCGCCGTCGCCGAGGCGTTCCGCGGCACCCCCCGGTACGCCGCGATGCTCGGCCACGGCCGGGTGCACGGCACCGTCCTGGCCGAGTCCCTGCCGGACGCCGTGGCCGAGCACGAGACGCTCCCGCCGCCGCCCGAGGTCCCCGAGGGCGAGGAGCCGCCCCCGGCGCCGGAGCCCCCGGAGGCGGTCAAGGGCGTGCGCCTGTACCAGCCGGTGGTGACCGCCGGGCGCACCCTGTACTACGGCGAGGAGCACGGCTGCGACCTGGAGTTCTGGGACGCCGCCGACACCGCCACCGGAGGCGTCGCCTCGATCGACGAGACCCCGTATGGGTGGTGGCTGCCCTCGATAGAGGCGGCCGGCACCGTCCGGGTCGGCGAGCGCGACTACCCCGTCGCGGAGGCGTTCCTGCACGACCTGCCCGACGACGTCCGCTTCCCGGTGGACGCGGTGTACACCTGGGTCGACGACGGCGACCCGGCCTGGCAGCGCCGCCGCGCCGCGGCCCGGGCCGAGCTGTTCGGCGGACCGGCCCCCGAGCAGGTGCACGCCGCCCACGACGACGGCGACCACCGCTACCGCAACCACGACGAGCTGCGCTACAGCCTGCGCTCGCTGGCCATGTACGCCCCGTGGATCCGGCGGATCTTCCTGGTCACCGCCGACCAGGTGCCGTCCTGGCTGAACGACGAGGTGCCCGGCCTGACCGTCGTCCCGCACCGGGAGATCCTGCCCGGCGGCACGGTGTTCAACTCGCGCGCGATCGAGACCGGCCTGCACCGGATCCCCGGCCTGGCCGAGCACTTCCTCTACTTCAACGACGACATGTTCCTGGGCCGCCCGGTCCGCCCCGAGGACTTCTTCCTCGGCAGCGGCCTGCCCCGGGTGTTCCGGGACAGCCGGATGATCCCGCCGAGCACCGGCACCCCGGACCCCGACGTGTACGTCGCGGGCCAGCAGAACACCCGGGCCCTGCTGGAGGCCGAGCACCACCGGGTCTACTCCCGGGTGCTCGCCCACGTCCCGTACCCGCTGCGGCGCAGCCTGCTGGAGGAGGCCGAACGGCGCTGGCCGCAGGAGCTGGCCGCCACCGGCCGCTCGGCCTTCCGGTCGGCCGGCGACGTCGCCCCGGTGACCCTGGCGCTCTTCCACGCCCAGCTCGGCGGCCGCGCCGTCGACGGGCGGCTCGCCCACGAGTACAAGGCGGTGGACTGCGTCGCGGACCGCGACCGGCTGGCCCGGCTGCTCGCGGAGCGCGACGTGGACGCGTTCTGCCTGGCCGACGGGGCCGGCGACGGCACCCCGGTGGAGGAGCAGGGGCGGGCGATGGCCGAGTTCCTGGCCGCCTACTTCCCGGTGCCCGGACCGTTCGAGCTGCCCGACCCGGTCGAGCTGCCCGGGCCGGCCTCAGCCCCCGCCGCCGAGCGCGAGCATCCGGTCGACCACGCGGGCGGCGGCCCCGCCGTCGTCCAGGGGGCAGAAGCGCTCCCGGAACCGGCGTCGGGCATCCCGGTGCAGCGCGGGGTCGAGGTCCCGTAGCGCCGCCACCACCTGCTCGGAGCGGGACAGCAGCGGGCCGGGCGCCCGGCGTTCGAAGTCGAAGGTGAAGCCGCGCAGGGCGTCCCGGTAGTGCGCCAGGTCGTAGGTGAAGAACAGCATCGGACGGTCGGTCAGCGCGAAGTCGAACATCACCGAGGAGTAGTCGGTGACCAGCACGTCCGCGACCAGCAGCAGGTCCTGCACGTCCGGGTAGTCGGCGACGTCGCGGACGAAGCCGTCGTCCGGCAGCGCCCCGCCGACGTGCACGTGCGGGCGCAGCAGCAGCACGTGGTCGCGGCCCAGCGCGGCCCGGGCGGCGGCCAGGTCGAGCCGCAGGTCCAGGGCGTGCCGGCCGCCCGGCCCCGGCCGGTCGTCGCGCCAGGTCGGGGCGTACAGCACCACCCGGCGGCCGGGGGGCAGGCCGAGCCGGCGGCGGATCCCGGCGGCCTCGGCCGCGTCCGGGCGGGCCAGCCGGTCGTTGCGCGGGTAGCCGGCCTCCAGCACCTCGCCCCGGTACCGGAAGGAGTCGCGCAGCTCCGGGGTGGCGAACGGGCTCGGCGACACCAGCAGGCTCCACTGCCGCACCTCGTGCTCCAGCCGCCGCAGGTAGCCGTCGTCGGCGGCCCAGCCGGGCGGCAGCCGGTGCGCGATCCGCTTCAGCGGGGTGCCGTGCCACAGCTGGACCACCACCTGGCCGTCGCGGCGGCGCAGGAACTCCGGGAAGTGCGTGTTGCCGACCAGGTAGCGGCAGGTGGCCAGGGCCTCGTACCACTCGGGGCTCCACTGGCGGACCGCGCGCACGCCCGGCGGGGGCCGCTCCTGCCCGTCCTCGACCACCCACAGGTGCTCCAGGGGGCCGCCGCGGCGGGCGAGTTCGGCGTGCACGGCGCGCGGGTTGCAGGCGTAGCCGCGGCCGCCGAACACGTCGTACAGCACCGCCTCGCGCAGCGGGCGCCGCCGGGCGGCCGGGTAGGCGTCGGTGCGCAGCCGGTGCTGGCGGTGGGCGCTGCGCTCGACGGCGGACAGGACCGGGAGGCTGTCCACGATCAGGGTGTCGTGCCAGCGGCGCTGCAGCAGGAAGGACTTGCCGCCGGTCGCGGCCCGGGCGGGCAGCAGCGGCAGCACCGAGGGGTGCAGCCGCACCGGCCGCCCCTCCCCACCGGGGCCGGGCGGCCGCAGCAGGGCCTCCCAGACGCCCTTGGCGAGCGGGCGGGGCACGCCGTCCGGCCCCGGCGGGGCGAGCGGCAGCCGGGCGGTGAACCGGCCGTCCGGGGCGGTGCGGACGGGGGAGCGGCGCTCGCGGCCGTCGCCGGTGTGCCGCAGGACCAGCTCCAGCGGGAGGTCCGCGGCCCCGGGGAACTCGCCGGACAGCTCGAAGGCGCCGTCGGCGGGGGAGATCCGGTCGATTCGGGGTTCGGCCGGCCGCACCTGGAACTGCAGCCGGTCGTCGGCGAGTTGCCTGGCCTGGAGGGTCAGCCCGCCGCCGGGCAGCGGGAGTTGGCAGGGGCCCTGCGGCGGCCGGTCCAGCCGCAGCGGGGCCGGGCCGCCGGGCAGCGCCAGGGCGGCGTCCCAGTGCCCGGGCGCGGGCCGCGGGACGGTGCCGACCAGCGCGGTGAACTCGCCGCCCCGCCAGTCGGCCTCGGTCTGCAGCAGTTCGCCGGTGTCGCGGTGCCGCAGGACCAGCGGCCCGCGGCCGGGGCCGGCGACCCGGCCGCGCAGCTCGAAGCCGTCGGGCCGGGCCAGGCAGGAGGTGAGCCGGACGGCCGGGCGGCTCGCGGTCAGCCGCAGGACCCCGTCGTCGGCGGCGGCCGCCAGGTGGACGCCGTCGTCGCCCCAGCCGGCCGGGGGGTACTCGCCGCCGCCGCACCAGTGCGGGGCGAGCGGGGCGCGGGCCAGCAGCCGGCCGCGGCTGACGACGGCCTCGACCCGCCAGGTGGCGTCCGTCCGGCCGGGGCGGGGGCGCAGCGCGGCGGGGTCGAGCCCGACCGTGAAGCCGGTCCAGTCGAGGCCATGCCGGGCCTGCGCGCTGTCGTCGGTGGCCTCGGGCAGGTAGCGGGGGACGGTGCGCAGCCGGACGGTGCGCCGGGAGCCGTCGAGCGGGCGCAGTTCCAGGACGACCCGGGTCTGGCCGGGGTGCTCGCCGGGGTGGCCGACGAGCCGGCCCTCGCCGTGCAGTACCAGGAGGCCGCCGTCCCAGGCGGCGTGGCGCAGCGCGGCGACGGCGGTGGGGGCGTCGGGCCGCCGGGTGCGGTCGGCGGGGGGGCGGTGCCGTACGGGGGAGGGCATTTGCGATATCCCAGCGCAACGGCCCGGCCAATGTCAATTCCCTCCACTTCGGAGAAGTGGAGGGAATTGAAATACTTTTATCGGAATTATTTGGGAGGTTTACCGGGCCGACCCGGCGGAGCCCTTCCCGCCCTCGGCCAGCAGCGCGTCCACCACCCGGGCCGCGGCCCGGCCGTCGTCCAGGTCGACGTACGCCTCGCGGAACGCCGCGTACTTGTCGGCGTACTCGGCGCTCACCCGGGGCAGGTCGCCGAGCGCGGCGACCACCTCGGCGGAGGTGCGCAGCAGCGGGCCGGGCGCCTGGGCCTCGAAGTCGAAGCTGAAGCCGCGCAGGTTGTCGCGGTAGTGCTCCAGGTCGTAGGTGAAGAACAGCACCGGGCGGCCGGTGTTCATGAAGTCGAACACCGACGCCGAGTAGTCGGTCACCAGCACGTCGGCGACCAGCAGCAGCTCGGCCGCGTCCGGGTAGGTGCTGACGTCCCACACGTAGCCGTTGCCGGCCTCGGCGATCTGCCCGCGCACCACCTCGTGGCCGCGCACCAGCAGCACCTGGTCCTCGCCCAGGGCGGCCCGGGCCGCCTCCAGGTCGAGCTGCAGGTTCAGCTGGTAGCCGCCGTCGGGCAGCCGGCGGTCCTCCCGGAAGGTCGGCGCGTACAGCACGACCTTCTTGCCCTCGGGCAGGCCCAGCTGCTCGCGCACCCGCTCGGCGGTCTTCTCCCGGTCGGCGGCGAACAGCAGGTCGTTGCGCGGCGAGCCGCTCTCCAGCACCTCGCCCTCGAAGCCGAAGGCCCGCCGCAGCACCGGCGCCGACCAGCGGTTGCCCGCCGTCAGCAGGCTCCACTGCGGCACCTCCTCCTTGAGGTGCTTCAGGTACCCGGAGTCGGTGAACCAGACCTTCTCGAAGTCGGTGCCGATCCGCTTCAGCGGCACGCCCTGCCAGGTCTGCAGGACGACCTGGCCCGGACGGCGGCGGAAGTACGTGGGCAGGTGGGTGGAGGTGACGATGTACTTCGCGGTGGACAGCGCCCGGAACCACTCGGGGGAGCGGTGCCGCACGCACTCGGCGGTCTGCGGCAGCTCGGCCTGCAGGTCGACCGAGGTCCACAGGTGGCGCAGCGGCAGGCCGCGGCGCACCAGCTCCTCGTGCACCGCGCGCGGCGAGTCGCCGTACAGCCCGCCGTCGGCGGCCCACCAGTCCTCCCGGACGGTGTGGTACAGCACGGTGTCGGTCAGCGGGCCGAACTCCTGCTCGGTGTAGGCGAGCCGCAGCAGGCGCTGCCGGTGGCCGCTGCGCTCCTCGGGCGCCAGCGAGTCGTGCGACTCCAGCGACAGGGTGTCGAACAGTCGGCGCTCCAGGGCGACCCGCTTGCCGCGGGCCTCCAGTTCCAGCGGCAGCGCCTCGAAGGTCCGGGCGGCCAGCGCGGCGGCCGGCCACAGGCTGCCGACCGGGGCGCCGGCCGGGCGGAACAGCACCGTCCAGGTGCCCTTGTGCAGCGGCACCCGCCCGGCGAAGGACGCGGTCGGCACGGCGGGCAGCGCGGCCCGGAAGCGGCCGTCGGCGATCTCCACCGGGTAGGCGTGCTCCTCCTGGCGCTTGGGGTGCCGGACCACCAGCTCGTAGCGGTGGACGCCGGGCAGCGGGAAGGAGCCGCTGAGCACGAAGCCCTCGCCGTCGGTGGCCGGAGCCAGCTCCTCGATCACCGGCTGCAGCACCTGGTCGCACAGCTGCAGGTAGCCGGACGGCGAGGGCTTGGCGTACAGCGCCCGCCCGCCGTCGCCGAGCGGCAGGTGCAGCTCGACCGGGGCGGCCCGGTCGTCCAGCACCAGGGGCAGTGCGCTGCCGTCGGCGAGCTTGAGCTCCAGGTCCCAGCGGTCCCGGCTGCGCTCCTCGGCGGTCGGGTCCAGCGCGTCCCAGGACTCGCGGACGGCGGTCAGGTCGGCGATCCGCACCCGGGCGGTGAACGGCAGCTCGCGCCCGGCCGGGGTGCCCAGCTCCAGCTCGGAGAACAGCTCGCGGTCGGACTCGACGTGCTTGAGCCTCAGCTCGGCGCCGGCCAGGTCCGGGCCGGAGCGGACCAGGCCGCTCAGCTCCACGGTGCCGTCCTGCGCCGAGGCCGCGACCGCGCGGGCGCGCACCCGCTCCACCCGCAGCAGCAGGTGGCCGTCGCGCGACCAGGGCACGATCCGCACGTCGTCCTCGACCCAGTGCACCGGCGGGTACTCGCTGCGGTCGTGCCAGCCGACCGACACCCGGCCCTTGTACACGCCGCCCTTGCCGACCCCGGCCACCAGCACCCGCCAGGAGCCGTCCTTCCAGCTGCCGCGGGACTTGAGCCGCTGCGGGTCGATGGACGCGGCGAAGCCCGCCCAGTCGCAGCTGTACAGGTCGTGCGGGGAGCTGGAGGTGGCCTCCGGGCTGAACTGCGCCTTGGTCTGCACGGCCACCACGCCGCGGCCCTTGGCCTCGCGCAGGATCAGCGCCTTGACCATGTCGTGCTTGTTGGCGGCGCCCAGGTGCTCGGGGAACGCGTGGCCGGTGACCTTGAGCCGGCCGTCCTCCCAGTGCGCGTCGTACACCCGCGAGCGCATCACCAGGGCGTTCTTCAGCCGCAGCACGTCGGCGGGCACGCTCCTGCGGCCGCCGCGCAGGAACGGGTAGTCGGCGTACGGGCGCAGCAGGCCGCGGGCCGGGGCCGCGCCGTTGCTCTCGCGCTCGAAGCGGAGCTGCTCGATCAGCTCCTCCAGCCGGCCCTGCAGGGTCAGGTGGTACTTCAGCCGCAGCGGCGCGCGCAGCTTGCGGACCGGCTCGGGCCCGATGGCGCGCAGCAGCCGGCCGACCGACTCCAGGTAGGCCGCGTTGTACTCCGCGTCGCCCTCCAGCACCGACCCGAAGAACATCGGGATCTCCTCGACGAGGTTGTTCTCGTCGTAGGTGCGCAGGTACTTGCGGAACTTCGGGTCGCCCTGCGCCGACAGCCAGTCCCGGACCAGCTCCATCGACTTGACCCGGTCGACGACGCCCTTCGGGTTGGTCTTCATCTGGGTGATCGACATCTCGCCGACCTCCCGCTCGCGCCAGTGGTAGATCGGCTCGGCGAGCACGTCGACCCGGCGGGCCAGGAAGTGGTGCGGCACGCTGACCGGCGCGTCCTCGTACAGGATGCCCTCGGGGTACAGCACCCCCGCCCCGTCGAAGAACGAGCGGCGGTAGACCTTGTTCCAGGCGGTGCGGTCGGTGATCAGCGCCGGGATCTCGGTGATGTGGGTGCGCAGCCGGGTCGCCGCGAACGGCTTGCGGTGACCGCCGGACTGGTAGTGGCCCACGGCGCGGAAGCGCAGCACGTTGCCGGTGCAGAAGTCCGAGCCGGTCTCGTCCAGGGTGCCGATCATCAGCTCGTACGCGGACGGCGGCATGGTGTCGTCGCTGTCGACGAACGCCAGGAACTCGCTTCCCTCGGAGACGTTCCGGTAGCCGGTGTTGCGGGCCGCCCCCAGGCCCTTGTTGACCTGCTGGACGAGCCGGAAGCGGGAGTCCTTGGCGGCGTACGCCCGGGCGATCTCGGCGCTGGAGTCCTTGGAGCCGTCATCGACCATGACGCACTCGAAGTCGGCGAAGGTCTGGGCGGCGATCGAGTCGAGACACTCCTCCAGGTAGCGTTCGACGTTGTAGATCGGGACGACGACGGACAGGCGGGGGGCCATCGGGAGCGCAGAGCCTTTCCTCGGGAGTGCGACCGGCGGGCCCGCGCAAACGCACGCAGAGCGGACCGGCACCGGCGGCGATCCTACCTCTCGGGGCTTGCTAGTCTGCGCCAGGCCAGGCCAGGTCGGGAGAGTGAAGAGATGCCGCGGTTCAGTGTGGTCGTGCCGGTGCACGCCGTCGAGCAGTACCTGCCCGCGTGCCTGGACTCGGTCCTCGGCCAGTCCTTCGCCGACTTCGAACTGATCGCGGTGGACGACCGCTCGCCCGACGGCTGCGGAGCCCTGCTGGACGCCGCGGCCGCCCGCGACCCCCGGGTCACCGTCCGCCACCTGCCCGAGAACGTCGGCCTCGGCCCGGCCCGCGACGCCGGCACCGAACTCGCCACCGGCGACTACGTGCTCTTCCTGGACAGCGACGACACCCTCACCCCCGGCCTGCTCGCCGCCGTCGACGCCCGGCTGCGCGCCACCGGCGACCCCGACCTGCTGGTGTTCGACTACGCCCGCAGCTACTGGGACGGCCGCGTCACCCGCTCCGCCTCCGCGCCCGTCTTCGCCCGGCCCGGCCCCGAGGTGTTCGCCCTGGACGAGCGCCGGGACCTGCTCGACCTGCTGCAGGTCGCCTGGAACAAGGCGTACCGCCGCGGCTTCCTGGCGGACAACGGCCTGGCCTTCCCGCCCGGCTACTACGAGGACACCCCGTTCACCTACCCGGCGCTGCTCGCCGCCGAGCGGATCACCCTGCTCGACACCGTCGGCGTCCACTACCGGCAGCGCCGCGAGGGCGGCAACATCCTCGCCACCGCCTCCCGCAAGCACTTCGACGTCTTCGCCCAGTACGACCGGGTCTTCGCCTTCCTGGACGCCCGCCCCGACCTGGACCGCTGGCGCCCCACCGTCTACCGGATGATGCTCGGCCACCTCGCCACCGTGGTCTCCAAGCCCGGCCGGGTCCCGGCCGGCGACCGCCGCGAGTTCTTCCGCCGGGCCGCCGAGCACTGCGCCCGGCACCGCCCGGCCGGCTACCGGCCCGCCCCCGGCCGCGAGGGGCTGCGCGGCGAACTGCTCGGCCGCGGCAACTACCTCGGCTTCCAGGGCCTGCGGATGCTCGCCCGGGCCCGCCGCGCCGTCCGCCGCTAGGCCGCTCCGCCGGACCCGTCCGCCGCTAGGCCGCTCCGCCGGACCCGCCCGCCGCCGGCCGCTCCGGGGGTGCCCGCCGCCGCTCCCGGGGTTTCGCTCCCGCCCCCGGGGCCCGGGCGACGGTATACAGCCAAGGGTGGACTTCCTCACCAAGCTGCCCCTGATCGGCCCGCTGGCCGCCCGCCTGCTGCGCAGCCGCCCCTACCGGGTGTACCTGCTGTTCGGCGGGGTCCAGGGCAACCGGCTGGCCGGGGCGGTCACCTTCTTCGGCTTCCTGGCCCTGTTCCCGCTGCTCACCGTGGCCCTGGCGATCGCACTGGCCACCCTCTCCGACTCCCGGGTGCGCCAGCTCCAGGACAAGGTCACCGAGCAGCTGCCCGGCCTCTCCGACTCGCTCGACCTGAACGCCATGGTCGCCAACGCCGGCACCGTCGGCCTGGTCTCCGGCGTCCTGCTGCTGGTCTCCGGCCTGGGCTGGGTGGACACCATGCGCGGCGCCGTGCGCACCGTGTGGCGGCTGCCCGACGAGCCCGGCAACCCGGTCCTGGTCAAGGCCCGCGACTGCGTGGTGCTGCTCGGCCTCGGCCTGGTCTGCCTGCTCTCGCTGGCCGCCTCCGCGCTCGCCACCACCCTCGCCCACCGGCTCGCCGACGGCCTCGGCCTGCACGGCGGGGCCGCCCGCTGGCTGCTGTCCGCGCTGGGCTTCCTGATCGCGGTCTGCGCCGACCTGCTGCTGTTCGCCTACCTGCTCGGCCCGTTCCCGCGGATCCGCGGCCAGCACCGCCGCGCCCTGCTGGAGGGCGCGCTGATCGGCGCGGTCGGCTTCGAGGTGCTGAAACTGCTGCTCTCCTCCTACCTGGGCTCGGTGGCCGGCCGCAGCCTGTACGGGGCGTTCGGCGTGCCGGTGGCCCTGCTGCTGTGGATCGACTTCGTCGCCCGGCTGCTGATGTACTGCGCGGCCTGGACCGCGCTCGCCGACCCGGAGGAGGCCCGGCTGCGGGCCGTCCGGCAGGCCGAAACGGCGCTCGGCGAGGCGCTCGGAACCAGCACGGGGAAATCCGGTCCTGACACTGTCTCGGATCCGGACGAATGACTATGATCCCGCTCACATCAGTCAGTCCCCCCCGCTGGCCGTACGCCGCCGCGCCCCGCGCCCCGGCCCACTCCCTGGAGACCGTGTGTCCGCACTCGACACCACTGCCGCTCCCACCGTCCCGGCCACCCCCGAGGACGTTCCCGGATGGTTCTTCCGCGCCGACCGGGAAGCCTTCACCCAACTGCTGTCCCGGCAGAGCGCCGCCGGCACCACCGGCGACCTGCTGGAGATGGGCGCCTACCTGGGCCGCTCGGCGGTCCTGCTCGGCAGCCACCTGCAGCCCGGCGAGACCTTCACCGTCTGCGACCTGTTCGACCTCGACGCGCCCGACGACGACAACTCCGCCGAGATGGACATGTCCTACCGCACGACGCTCACCCGGCGCGCCTTCGAGACCAACTACCGGGCCTTCCACCCCGAACTCCCGGTGATCGTCCAGGCCCCCACCTCGGTGCTCGCCGACGGCCGGATCGCCCCCGGCAGCTGCCGCTTCGTCCACGTCGACGCCTCCCACCTGTACGAGCACGTCACCGGCGACATCCTGGTCGCCCGCGAGGCGCTCGCCGGGAACGGCGTGGTCGCCCTCGACGACTACCGGGCCCCGCACACCCCCGGCGTGGCCGCCGCCGTCTGGGAGGCCGTCTTCGTCCTCGGACTGCGGCCGGTGCTGCTCACCCCCGAGAAGTTCTACGGCACCTGGGGCGACCCCGACGCCGTCCGCGCCGACCTGCTCGACCGGGACTGGCGGGCCGAGGGCTTCCGGCTCGACGAGGAGCACCTCGCCGGGCAGCTCTGCCACCGACTGGCCTGGGACGAGCCGCCGGCGTCCCGCCGCCCGGCCGCCCGGCCCCGCTCGCTGCCGCGCCGGATCGCCCTCGACGTCCTGCCGCCGTTCGCCACCCGGGCGGTGCGCCGCGCCCTGCGCACCGTGCGCGCGGCGGCCTGACGCACCGCCCGCCGCCCGGTCAGCCCCTCGACCGGGCGGCCCGGCGGCGCAGCACCCGCAGCCGCAGCAGGCCCGCCGCCGCGACCACCGCGCACACCCCCACCAGCGACCAGGTCCCCGGCCC
>NZ_JBSGET010000167.1:0-16717 GCF_053603035.1 Kitasatospora sp. NPDC004272
GCATCCGTCAACGACGAGTCATACGAAGACTTACAGACACAGACGCACATGGCGGCGATCTTCGCGGACACCCGACCGCGAAGATCACAGCCACTAGATCACGCCACGCAGTTGATCAATTACCCCACACTTTCTCAGGCCGCCTCGGCCGCATACTGAGACACCAGCCGTACCTGCCCCCCGTTCTGCCCGCGGGCCTCGGGGCTCGTGGGCAGAAGGCCCTGGGCAGCGCGGAGGTGGCCGAGGAGGGCGCTGCGCAACCGGGCCGCGGCGCGGCTGAGCGGAAGGCCCCGCCATTTTGGGTCTCGATGCGCTCAAGCCGCCAACTGAAGCGCTCAGTCACACCGGTCACGAACAGATCATGATCGCCCGGGCGGTCACCGGGGGCCGGTAGCCTGTGCGCCGTGACAGACGCGGACGGCAAGTTGATCGGTGGGCGGTACCGGCTGATCGAGCCGGTCGGGCGGGGCGGAATGGGTCGCGTCTGGCGGGGCCGGGACGAGACCCTGCACCGTGAGGTCGCCGTCAAGGAGATCCTGTTCCCGGCCGGACTGGAGGAGGAGCAGCGGGAGTTGCTGCTCCAGCGGGTGATGCGGGAGGCCCGGGTCGCGGCCGGGCTCAACCACCCCGGGATCATCACGGTGTTCGACGTGGTGGAGCAGGACGGCGCCCCGGTGATCGTGATGGAGTTCGTGGTCGGCACCTCGCTGGCCGCCACCGTCCGGGACCACGGCCGGCTGCCCGCGCCCCGGGTCGCCGAGATCGGCCTGGCCGTGCTGGACGCGCTGGGAGCCGCGCACGCCGCGGGCGTCGTCCACCGGGACCTGAAGCCCGACAACATCCTGCTCAGCGGCAACCGCGTGGTGCTCACCGACTTCGGCATCGCCAGCATCGCCGACGCCACCATGTCCCTCACCAGCACCGGCACGCTGCTCGGCACGCCGGCCTACATGGCGCCCGAGCAGCTCGACGGCAAGCCCGCCAGCGCGGCCTCCGACCTGTGGTCGCTGGGCGCGACCCTGCACACCGCCGTCGAGGGCGAAGCCCCGTTCGCGGCCGGCACCCTGACCGCCCTCTACGTCGCCATCCTCACCCAGCCGCCGCGGCCGTCCCGGCACGCCGGACCGCTCGCCCCGGCGCTGCTCGGCCTGCTGGTCAAGGACCCCGGGTTGCGGCTGAACGCCGAACAGGCCGTCCGCACGCTCACCGCGGCCGCCCGGCCGGCCCCCGCGACCCCGCCCGTCCCCGTCCCCGCGCCGCACCAGGGAACGGTCCGCGACGTGGTCCCGGCCGCCCCGCTCCCGGCCGCCCCGGCGCCGGTCACCCCGGCACCGCCCGTTCCGCTCGCCCCGCCGCCGCTCCCGAGCACCCCGCCCCCCGTGCCGACGGCGACCCCGGCCCACGGGCAGGCGCAGGTCCAGGCGCAGGCACCGGCGCCGATCCCGAGCCCGGCGCCGGTGCCGTTCCCGGTCCCGGTGGACAGCCCGAACCCGTACGCCTCGCCGGCCCCGTTCCCGAACCCGTACGCCACGCCGCTGCCGCCGGTCCTGACCTCCCCGCAGACCGCCGCGTCCGGCGGGCCCGGCAGGCGCCGCCGCATCCTGCTGTTCGGTGCCCTCGGGGTGCTCGCCGCGGTGGTGCCGGCGAGCGTCCTGGTGGCGAACCTGCTGGGGAAGAAGGAGGACCCGGGCGGTGGCGGCGGAGGCGGAACCTCCGCGTCGCCCTCGCTCTCGCCGTCGCCCGGGGCGAGCGGCGGGGGCACCGGCACCACCACCGTGGCGTACGACGCGGCGATCGACCAGGTGCTGAACCCGTCCGGCCGGAAGGGCGGCACCCTCAAGCTCGGCAGCTCCACCGACCTGGACTCGCTGGACCCGGCGCGCAGTTACTACGGCTACGCCTGGAACTTCCAGCGCTTCTACGTCCGCACCCTGTTCGCGTACGACGGCAAGCCCGGCCGGGCCGGCACCGTCGTGGTGCCGGACCTGGCCGCCGCCGCGCCGGACGTCTCCGACGGCGGCCGGACGTACACCGTCCGGCTGCGCCCCGGGCTGAAGTTCGAGGACGGCACGCCGATCACCGCCAAGGACGTCAAGTACGGCATCGAACGGTCCTTCGACCAGGAGACGCTGGACGGCGGCCCGACGCTGCTGGTCGACCAACTCGACCAGGGCCAGGGCTACCGGGGCCCGTACAGCGACGGCGACCCCGACAAGCTGGGCCTGCGGTCGGTGCGCACGCCGGACGACCTCACCCTGGTGTTCACCCTCGCCAAGCCGAACGCCGACTTCCCCTACCTGCTGACCCTGGGCGCCACCGCTCCCGTCCCGCAGGGCGCCGACACCCGCGGCAAGTACGCCGAGAAGCCGGTCTCCTCGGGACCGTACAAGTTCCGCACCGTGCAGACCGGCAAGAGCTACGAGTTGGAGCGCAACCCCGCCTGGGACCAGGCCGGCGACCCGCTGCGCAAGGCGCTGCCGGACCGGATCCGGCTGACCGTCGGCACCAGCGCCGACGAGATCGACTCCCGGCTGCTCTCCGGAGACCTCGACCTCGACCTGTCGCAGGCCGGACTGCAGTCCGCCGCCCGGGCCCGGGTGCTCGCCGACCCCGCGCTGAAGGCGAACGCCGACGACCCGGCCACCGGCGCCCTGCGCTACGTGGCCCTCGTCCCGGCGGTCGCGCCGTTCGACAACCAGCACTGCCGCAACGCCGTGCTGTACGCGGCCGACACCACCGCCCTGCAGACCGCGCGCGGCGGCCCGGAGAGCGGCGAACCGGCCGGCTCGATGCTCCCGCCGACCGCGACCGGCTGGGACGAGTACGACCCGTACGGGCTCCGGGACGGCCGGCCCGACCAGGCCAAGGCCAAGGCCGAACTGGCCGCCTGCGGCAAGCCGGCCGGCTTCCCCGTCACGATGGCCGTCCGGGCCAACAGCCCCAAGGAGCAGGCGGCGGCGCTGACCCTGCAGAACTCGCTCAAGGCGGTCGGCATCAGCGTCAGCATCGACACCTACCAAGCCTCCGAACTGTCCGCCACCATCGGCTCGCCGAGTACCGTCAAGGCCAAGGGCTACGGGATGATCATGTCCGGCTGGAGCGCCGACTACCCGGCGGGCGGGGCCTTCCTCCAGGAGATCGCCGACGGCCGACGGATCCGCGACACCGGCAACTACAACTTCCCCGGCATCAACGACCCCGAGATCAACGGCTGGTTCGACCAGGCCGCCGGACAGGCCGACCAGGCCAAGGCCGCCGACCTCTACCGGAAGATCAACCACAAGGTCACCGACGGCGCCTACTACCTGCCGTACGCCGTCAGCCGCGCGCTGAACTACCGCAACCCGCGGTTGACCAACGTCTACGTCACCGACGCCTACGGCGGCGTCGACCTCCAGGCGCTGGGCGTCTCCGACGGCAACTGAGGGCGGCCGACGGCGGTCGACCGCGACCGAACGGGGCCGACGGCGGCCGACCGGGGCCGACGGCGGTCAACCGGGGCCGACCGGGTCGACGGAAGTAGGGTGCGGGGCATGACCGTTCGTGTCCCGCTCCGCTTCTCCCGCACCACGGACCTCGGCTGCCACGGCGACCTCCTGTTGGAGCTCGGCGGCTGGCGCCACGAGTGCGACTCGTACTACCTCGCCATCGACGACTCGCCCCGGGCGGGGGCGGACATCGCCCGGGGGTTGGTCCGGCTGCTCGACCAATGGCTGGAGCAGCTCGAACGGCTGCCTCAACTCGGCACCGGGGGAAGAGTGTTCCTGCCGTTCGACTTCTCCGACGAGTACACCGGCTGGCTGCGGGTGTCGAACGGTGGTGGCGGCCCGGTCACGGTGGAGGCGGGGTGGAGCGGTGCCGAAGGGTGGAGCTTCCACCCGTCGGACGTCGCCGGAACGGCAGAGCTGGTCCGCGACTTCAAGCCGATCGACGGCGCCGGCATCGAGTGCGGGCTCGGGGACCTCGTCGCGGCCGTCACCGGGAACCGGGCGGAGCTCGGGGCCGGAGCCGCCGGTGGCGCGGCCTGACGGCCTGACGGCCTGACAACGGCGGGCGGCGGCGGGCGGGTTCCGGGCGTCCGCCAGTGCCCGCCGGTGCCCGCCCGTTCGGCGCTCGGAGAGCTGCTGCTGCAGCGGGTCCGGCTCCTCCCCGAGCAGGAGCGAGCAGATCAGGACCCCTTCAGGGCGGAGCCCGGAGCGCGGCACCCGGGCGGGCACGGCCGGGTCGTACCGGCGCGGCCCCCGGATCCGGGGGCGCGGGGCCGGTCCGGGGAGCCGCCGCGTCAAGGGCCGGGTCAGGCGCGGTAGCGGGTGGCGAGTGCGGGGCGCTGGCTGGCGAAGGCGGCGAGGTCGGCGGCGAACACCTCGTCCAGGAGGCGCCGGTCCTCGACACCGGGGGCGATGACGGTCTCGCCCAGGGCGATGCCGGCCAGTGCGCCGGTGACCAGGTCCTCGGCGCTCATCCGGGGCACGGCGCTGAGGTCCAGGCCCTGGACGCTGTGGAAGTTGGTGGCCACGACGCCCGGGCAGACCACGTGCGCGCTCACGCCGCTGCCCGCCAGTTCGGCGGCCAGCGCCTGCGTCATGGTGACCAGGTGGGCCAGGCTCCCGGCGTAGACGGCCCGGCGCGGCATCACCTCGGGCCCGGCCGGACCGCTGAAGGCGATCATGCCCGCGACGTTGAGCAGGGTGCCGCGGCCCCGGTCCAGCATCCCGCCGACGGCCGCGCGGGTCAGCAGGGTGGGGGCGAGGACCTTGACGTTGACCACTTCGCGGGCCCGCTCGGCGGGCAGCTCGGCCAGCGGCATGTAGTGCGAGACGCCGGCGTTGTTGACCAGCAGGTCCAGCGGGGCGTCGGCGATCGCGGCGGCCACGGCGTCGATGCCCGCGGGAGTGGACAGGTCGGCGGCGATCGCGCGCACCTCGACGTCCGGATGGGCGGCGGCGAAGGCGTGCAGCCGCTCCTCGGTGCGGCCGACGACGATCAGGTCGCGGCCTTCGGCGGCCAGGCGTTCGGCGAAGGCCAGGCCGATGCCGGAGGTGGCGCCGGTGACCAGGGCGAGGCGGTTGCTCATCTGGGGTCATTGGGTTCGAGGGACGCCGTCCGGGGGAGTTCGGGGCACGGTGTCCGGCGGGGCGCTCTCCGGGGCCGTCGGGCACCGGCCGGACCGCGTCCCCGCCACGGGTTCCACCTTGCGGGAGAACCGGGCCCGCAGACAGCGGACCCGCTGTCCTGGTACTGCCGGTACCAGGACGCGCGGCCACCGGGGCCGCCCCGTTCGGCACACTGGACACATGCCGACGACACCCCTGGGCGCGGCGCTGCGGCGCCGGCGCGAACTGGTCACCCCCGAGTCCGTGGGGCTGCCCGTCGGCGGCCGGCGCCGGGCCGCCGGACTGCGGCGCGAGGAGCTGGCGCAGCTGGCCGGGGTGTCGGTCGACTACGTCACCCGCCTCGAACAGGGCCGGTCGGCGCACCCGTCCGGGCAGGTCGTCGAGGCGCTGGCCCGCGCGCTGCGCCTGGGCGACGCCGACCGCGCCCACCTGTTCGAACTGGCGGGCCTCGTCCCGCCCGGCCCCGGGGCGGTCTCCGGGCGGATCACCCCCGGCGTGCAGCGGATGCTCGACCGGCTGACCGGCACGCCCGTCGCGGTCTTCGACGCCACCTGGACCCAACTGCTGGCCAACCCGCTGTACAGCGCGCTGATGGGCGAGTGGCACGGCGACGACCTGAACGGGGTGTGGCGGACCTTCCTGGGCTCCGGTTCGCGGGTGCGCCACACGCCCGAGTCGATGGGGGCGCTACGGGCCCAGCAGGTCGCCGACCTGCGGGCGACCGCCGAGCGCTACCCGGACGACCCGCGCCTGCGCCGGCTGGTCGCCACGCTGCGGACCGGGAGCCCCGAGTTCGACGGGCTGTGGCGGCGGGCGCCCGCCGCGCCCCACCGCAGCGCGCGCAAGACGGTCGACCACCCCGTCGTCGGCGAGCTGACACTGGACTGCGACGTGCTGCACGTCACCGGCGAGGACCTGCGGATCATGGTCTACACGGCCGAGCCCGGCACCCGGGACGCCGAACGCCTCGCCCTGCTCGGCGTGATCGGGACGCAGTCCCTCGTCGGCTGAGCACGACGCCGGCTGAGCACTGCGTGTGTCGAGCACTGCGCCGGTCGGCCACTGCCGGGGGTCTCCCGGTCGGGGCGGCCGTTCGTCGCGGTTCCCACCTGGAGGCTAGAAAGGTCTGGACCACTCCGTCAATAGGGCCGGACGGAAAGCCGGTGGGCATTCGGTTCCTCCTGCTGTGAAATGCCGCTGAATACCAGGTTCCGTTTTCGGAATTCGCGGCTTCCGGCCTGGTGGGGGCCGGTCGGACGTGCCGGAACCATCCGGCCGGGCGGGGTTGGATCCGCTTCGGGAATGACAGTAAAGGTTCCTGACATTTCGTCAGTCCGATTTCACCAGTGCTTTCCTGACCTATTGACAGGTCTGGACCATTTGGAGTTGAGTCACCGCGGGTTCCCTGCCCAGCCCCGTCCTTCCCCCACGAGGAGTGGCACGTGAACAAGCAAAAGATCGCCGCACTGCTGACCGGCGCGCTGGCCGCGACCGGCCTGGCCGTCATGGTGCCCACCACGTCGACCGCGGCGGCCGCCTGTGCGGCCCCGTACGCGGCGTCGCAGGTGTACACCGGCGGCATGTCCGCCTCGTACAACGGGCACAACTGGAACGCCAAGTGGTGGACCCAGGGCGAGACGCCGAGCACCGGCGGCTCCGGCGTCTGGGCCGACCAGGGCGCCTGTGGCGGCGGTGGCGGCACCACCCCCACCCAGAGCGCCTGCAACCACCCCACCTGGGTGGCCGGCACCCAGTACGCCACCGGCTCGATCGTCAAGTACGCGCCCAACGGCCAGTACTACATCGCCACCCACGACAACCCGGGCTATGACCCGACCATCTCCACCTGGTTCTGGAGCCCCTACGCCTGCACCGGTGGCGGCACCAGCCCGAGCCCGACCACCACCACCCCCAACCCGGGCGGCTTCGTGGTCTCCGAGGCCCAGTTCAACCAGATGTTCCCGAACCGGAACTCCTTCTACACCTACTCCGGCCTGGTCGCGGCGCTGAACGCCTACCCGGCGTTCGCCAACACCGGCTCGGACACCGTGAAGAAGCAGGAGGCCGCGGCGTTCCTGGCCAACATCAACCACGAGACCGGCGGCCTGGTCTACATCGTCGAGCAGAACACCGCCAACTACCCGCACTACTGCGACACCTCGCAGTCCTACGGCTGCCCGGCCGGGCAGTCCGCGTACTACGGCCGCGGCCCGATCCAGCTCAGCTGGAACTTCAACTACAAGGCCGCCGGCGACGCGCTCGGCATCGACCTGCTGAACAACCCGAACCTGGTGCAGACCGACGCGGCCGTCGCCTGGAAGACCGGCATCTGGTACTGGATGACCCAGAACGGCCCCGGCACCATGACCGCGCACAACGCCATGGTCAACGGCAACGGCTTCGGCGAGACCATCCGCTCCATCAACGGCTCCATCGAGTGCAACGGCGGCAACCCCGCCCAGGTGCAGAGCCGGATCAACGCCTACACCAGCTTCACCTCGATCCTCGGCGTCCCCACCGGCTCGAACCTGAGCTGCTGAGACCCTGAGACAGGGCGGGCCCACCGGGCCCGCCCCCGGAACACGCACCCCGCCCGCCTCTCCCCAAGCGGCGGGCGGGGTGCGCCGCCGTCAGGATGCGGGCCGTTCGCGCAGGTGAGGCGCGGCCCGGCCGGTGGTTCGGCCGACTCCGCGGGATGTCGGGGGGTCATCCCGGAAGCCGGCCGCCCGAATGTCCGTCCGGGTCGGGTGTCCGCAAAAAACTCAGTACGTGTGCAGATCCTACGAATTGCCGCAGGGTGTTGTGCCCTACGCGGACACGCTCTTCGGGGTGGTGCGGCGGGCGCGGGTGGCGGCCAGGCCGGCGGCGACCACCAGGGTGGCGACGGCGAGGGCGCCGACGGCGTGGGCCAGGGTGCCGGTGGGCTTGGCGGCGGCGAGCAGGATCAGCGGGCAGACGAACTCGCCGAGGAAGAAGGCGGTGTTCCACAGGCCGGTGCCGCGGCCGCGGTTGGCGGGGGTCAGCAGCGCGACGGTGCGGTTGATCAGGGTGGGCAGCAGCATGCCGGTGCCGAGGCAGTTGACGACGGCGCCGAGGACGAGGAGGGGGATGGCGTCGGCGAGGGCGATGATGGCGAAGCCGGCGGCGCAGAGGGTGAGGGTCCAGGGCAGCAGGCGGTCGGCGTGGTCGGTGAGGCGGGTGAAGGTGGCGGCGCCGGCGACGGTGGCGGCGCTGGCGATGGCGGTGCACAGGCCGATGGTGGCGGGGGCTTCGGTGCCGAGGTCCTTGAGGAGGAAGGAGGTTTCGACGGGGATGGTGTAGAAGACGATCGCGCCGAAGAAGGTCAGGGCGCAGGGGGCCAGTAGGCGGCGCAGCAGTGGCCCGAAGGGGTCCAGGGCCGGGGCCGGGGTGTTGTCGGTGCGGCGGCCGGTGGGGCGGAGCATGGTGGCGAGCAGGGGGGCGAGGAGCAGGCCGACGGCGTAGGCCCAGAAGGGGGCGCGCCAGCCGGCGGAGCCGGCGGCGCCGCCGAGGGCGAAGAAGGCGGTGGCGGAGACGGCGGAGCAGATGGCTTGGAGGGCGAGGTACTTCTCGCGTTGCTTGCCGTTCCAGTAGTCGCCGATCAGGGTGGTGCAGCAGGTCATGATGGCGGATTCGGCGACGCCGACCAGGGCGCGGCTGGCGATGATCGCGGGTAGTGAGTCGAGCCAGAGCGGGGCGGTGCCGACGATGGCGTAGAGGACGGTGGCGATCACCAGCAGGCGGTGGCGGCCGAGGCGGTCGATGATGGCGCCGGCGAAGGGGGCCATGATCGCGAGGGAGAGCGCGGGGACGGTCAGGGCCATGGGGGCGAGGGCGTCGACGCCGGAGACCGTGGTGAAGTGGTCCTGCAGTTTGGGCAGGACGGGGGCGATCAGGACGGCGCCGAGGATGGGCAGGCAGCTGCCGGCCAGCAGCAGGGTCAGGGTCAGTCGCGGCCGGGCGAGGACCGGACCCGACCCGGTCGCGTCGGCAGGTGCATCGGCAGCCACGTCGGTGGGTATCGGATCCGTCGTGGGCGCGTCGGTGGGGAGGGGGGCGGGCATGACCGCTCCGTTCGAAGAGGCGTGGACCCCCGGCCGGGCGGAACGGGCGGACGCGTCGGCCCGCCCCCGCCCGGACGGCGGTGGGGATGTCGGCACGGGACGCCGTGTCGGCGGGCCGGAGTGGCAGCCATTCTGGACGGGCTTGGTGGTCCCGGGGAATGGTACTGCCGATCGATTGTACGAATACCCGTCATTCGCCTGACAGCTGACGGTCCGATTGTTCCCGCAGCTCCCGGCCCACCAGGGTCGCGGCGTCCCGTGTGCACGGGACGCCACCACGGGGCCTTGGCGAGCGGGACGGCGTCGAACGGGCCGGGCCGGGCGCGGACGCCACCGGGCGGGCCGGGCCGGCGGGGCCCGTTCCCGGCGGGGTCCGGCTGCTGCCGTCGGGTCGGACCGCCCACCGTCCGCGACCTGGGCGCCTTCTGAGGAGCACGTCGAAGGCGTCCGACGCGGCGTCAGCGGCATCGCGGGCGACCCCGAACGGTAGTGCGCCGCAGCGGCGTTCTGATTCGGCGGCCCCCGCGCGGTGGTCGGCGTCCACCACGGCGTGCCGGCGCCGTCCGGGGCGTCGATCGTCAACGCCGGGTCGGTGGCCGCCCCGGCCGCGCGCCGCCGGGTCGTGCGGACCGTCGGCAAGGGGCGCTGCATGGTCTGGCCGGGGCCGCTTGGGGGGAACTCGGTCGACTCACTGGCCGGGTGAACACCAGTCACCCCGGCCGCGTTTCGCGGAGCCGGCCCGCGCGAGACCCGCTGGGCCGCACCGGCGCCGAGTCGACCTCCGGAGCGCGACCGCCGCCGGGCCGGCTCCCGCCGGGCCGGCCCCCGCCGTCGGCCGACGGGCCGCCAGCGGTGACGGGCCGTCAGTGGTGACTGGCCGTCAGCGGTGGCGGGCGGGCCGGTGGACGAGGGCGAGGGTGAAGCCGACGGCGCCGATGACGATCAGGACGACACCGCTGATCAGCAGGGAGAGGGGCGGCCGTTCGCCGTCGGCGGCGGTGGCCGCGCCCCCGGCCACCATGGCGCGGGCCGGGGCGGAGCCGGTGGTGGCGGCCGGGGGCGGGGTGGCGCCGCCGACGGCGGCGGGGTGCGCGTCGAAGCCGAGCACCTCGGTGCGGGGACCCGGCACGGAGGCGGACGCGTCCTGGCCGACCGGGGCCGGGTCCGTGCTCGTGGTGCTGGGCTCCTCGGTGGCGGACGCGCTCGGCCGAGCGCGGCCCGCGGCCGGCGTCCCGTCCGCGGGCGGCGGGACCGTAACCGACGCGGCCGGCGCCGACTCGGTGGCCGGGGCGGACGCGGAGGCGCTCGCGGTCGCAGATGCCGTCGCCGTCGCCGTCGCTGTCGGGGAGCTGGACCCGGTGGCGGGGCCGGACCCGGTGGCGGCGGGGGAGGGCGGCGGGGTCGGGGTGGCGGTCGGTCCTTGGTCGGCGGCCTGCGCGGCGGTGCCACCAAAGGCGAGGGTGGTGCCCAGGACGGCACCGGCACCGAGAACGGCGAGACGGGAGCGGACGGGCACGGAGTTCCCCCAGAGGCGGAAGCGGGACGGGAGCGGGACGGAAGCGGCGCGGCCGGTACGCGGGGCGTCCGGCGCGCGTCCCCCGTATCCCCCCTGTCGCCCGGAGAATGCGTCGCGGGCCCGCCCGGTCGGGTGCGGAGAATTCCACCCGGAATGCCCGTTTGGTGCCGGGGCGGCCGGTGAGACGACCGTGGACAGCGATCCGGCAGCGAGAGGAGCCAGACCATGACCGGCACGACCACCGGGACGGGGACGAGCACGGCGCAGCAGGAGGACGTCGTCGACGTCCTGCTGGCGCAGCACCAGCGGATCCGAGGGCTCTTCGCGGACGTCCGCGCCGCGCGGGGCGAGCACAAGCAGCAGGCGTTCGACGAGCTGCGGGCGCTGCTGGCGGTGCACGAGACCGGCGAGGAACTGGTGGTGCGGCCCGCGGCCGCGCGCACGGCGGGCAAGGCCGAGGCGTCGGCCCGCAACGAGGAGGAGGCCGAGGCCAACCGCGCCCTGCTGGAGCTGGAGAAGCTCGACGTGACGAGCCCCGGGTTCGACGCCGAACTGGCCGCCTTCCAGCAGGCGGTGGAGGCCCACGCGCAGCACGAGGAGAAGGAGGAGTTCCCCGCGCTGCTGGCCTTCTGCGACCCGGACCGGCGCCGGGCGATGGGCCGCCGCCTGCTGGCGGCCGAGCGGATCGCCCCGACCCACCCGCACCCGGGCACGGCCGGCAAGCCGGTCCTGCAGTGGACGGTCGGCCCGTTCGCCTCCCTGCTGGACCGGGCCAAGGACGCCTACGCCCACCACCGCGACTGACGCGCCCCCGCCCGGCCGGCACGGCGGCCCCCGGCCCCTCCGCCCCCGCGGACGGACCGGGGGCCGCGCTGCGGTCGGCGTTCGCCCCACCGCCACCGCGGCTCGGACAGCCGCCCGACCGGGGGAGGAGGAAGCGGAACGCCACGAGCCGCAAGAGGGCGGCGAGGGCGGTGGCCGCCCCGGCGGCACCCCTCCCGAGCACCGGCCCGACCATCGCTGACCGGCCCGGCCCTCCCGTACCGGGGCCGGGACGACGGTTGGACGTCCCGTCCGGGGGTAGCCGCCGCACATGGTGACCGTGGGTGTGGAAGAGGAGTACCTGCTGCTGGACGCCGCCACCGGTGTGCCGGTGGCCCGGGCCGAACAGGTCCGGCAGGCGGCCGACCGGCAACCCGGGATCGACGGGTCCGAGGTGCAACGCGAGCTGCTGCAAGCACAGTTGGAGGTGGCCACCCCGGTCTGCGAGACGCTGGACGAGGTCGGCGCCCACCTGGGGCGGCTGCGCGGCGCCCTCGCGGCGGCCGCCGCCGCGCACGGCTGCCGGCTGGCGGCCTGCGGCGCCGCCCCCTTCGCCGACCGCCTGGCGGTGCCGGTCAGCGACACCCCCCGGTACCGCACCATCCACGCCGACGCCCCGCAGTTGACGGACGAGCAACTGATCACCGGCATGCACGTGCACGTCGGCGTGCCGGACCGCGAGGCGGGCGTCGCCGTCCTCAACGGCCTGCGCCCCTGGCTGCCGCTGATCGTCGCGCTGTCCGCCAACTCGCCGCTGTGGAACGGCGTCGACACCGGTTTCGCCGACTGGCGGACGGTGGTCTTCAGCCGGTGGCCGGTCAGCGGGGTGCCCCCGCACTTCGACGGCGCCGCCGACTACGACGCCCGGATCCGCGCCCTCGTCGACACCGGGCTGATCGGCGACACGGGCCAGCTCTACTGGCAGGCCAGGCTCTCCGAGACCTACCCCACCGTGGAGATCAGGGCCATGGACGTCCAACTCCGCGTCGACGAGGCCGTGATGCTGGCCGGCCTGGTCCGGGCGGTCGCCGCGACCCTGCTCACCGACCCGGAGCGGGTCCGGGCCGCCGAAGCCAGGCCCGAGGCGCTGGCCGCCGCGGTCTGGTACGCCGCCCGCCACGGCTGCACCGAACGGCTCTACGACCCCGGCACCGGAACCCTGGACTCCCCGCCGGCGGTGCTGGAGCGCGTCCTCGACACCCTCGGCCCCGCCCTGCGCCGCCACGGCGACACCCCGCAGGTCGAACCCCTCCTGGGGCGGCTGCTCACCGAGGGCAACGGCGCGGTCCGCCAGCGCCGCGAACTGCGCCGCGGCGGACGCGCCGGACTGGTCGACCTGGTCAGCAGCGTCACCGACGGCACGGGCGGCGACGGCACGGACGGTACGGGCAGCAGGGACAACACCGACGGCACCGACGGCACCGACGAGCCCACCGGGTGAGACCGGGCGGGACCGGACGGGGACGGGCGGGCCGGGGGACCGGTCCTACCGCGTTCCGTCGGCGGCCCCGTGCTGCTCCCAGGCCGCCCGCCGCAGCCCGGCGTCCAGCAGGACGTCCGCGGCCGTGCAGGCCAGCGCCCAGGTGACGGCCGGCAGCACCGACCGGGCCCGGGGCGAGGCCGCCGCGGCGGCGAACTCCGGGGTGTGGTCGGACCCGCTCTCGTCCATGATCGCGACGAACGGGTGGACGGCGGGCACCCGCGCACTGACGTTGCCGATGTCGGAGGAGCCCAGGAGCACCCCCGGCCGCGGCGGGGTGAGGACGGTGCCCGCCCGGGCCAGGTGCGCGGCGAAGCGCCCGGACAGCACCGCGTTGTCGCGGAAGTGCTCGTAGCGCACGGTGGCCCGCTCCACCGTGACCGTGGTCCCGGTGGCCGTGGCGACGCCCTCGGCGCAGGTGCGCAGCTGCTCCGCCAGCCGGTCCAGCTCTGCGGTGGTGAGGGCGCGCAGCCCGAACAGGCCCCCGGCGAGGTCGGGCACGATGTTCGTCGCCGTGCCGCCGACCGTGACGATGCCCTGCACGTGCGAGGCCGCCGGGAGCCGCCGGCCCAGCGCGGACAGGACGTTGAACAGCTCGACCAGCGCGGCCAGCGCGTCGATGCCGTGCTCGGGGTCGCCCGTCGGGTGGGCGGCCCGGCCGTGGAAGGCGACCCGGTACTGCTCCTGCGCGGTCAGCACCGCGTGCGTCCAGTCGTGGACGCCCGGGTGGAACATCAGTGCGGCGTCGACCCCGTCGAACACCCCCGCCTCCACCTCCAGGGCCTTGCCGCCGCCGCCCTCCTCCGCCGGGGTCCCGACCGCCAGCACCGTCCCGGCGTCCGCCGGCAGCACCTCGCGGACGGCCAGCGCCGCCCCCAGGCCGGCCGCCGCGATCAGGTGGTGGCCGCAGGCGTGCCCCAGCCCGGGCAGCGCGTCGTACTCCAGCAGCAGGGCCACCACCGGACGGCCCCGGCCGGCCGAGGCGGTGAAGGCCGTCGGCATCCCCGCCACGCCCCGGCGCACCTCGAATCCCGCCCCCGCCAGCTCGCCCGTCAGCAGCGCGGCGGCCCGGTGCTCGGCGAAGGCGTACTCGGGGTCGGCGTGCAGGGCGAGGGCCGTCCCCCACAGCCCGTCCGCCCGACGGCGGACCGCCTCCCGGAGGCGTTCGTACAGGTCGTCGTGGGTCTGAGGCACTTCGGCTCCCGGGGGTTCGACGAGCACTGCCGTGCCCACCCGTCTGCCACGCACCGCCGTCCCCACACCTGCCCGCTCCCGCCCGCCCGCGCCCGCCCGGGCCCGGCGGGTCACAGGCGCAGCACCACCAGGGCGGTGTCGTCGGTGAGCCCGGCCGGCGGGACGAGGTCGGCGAGCAGGGCGTCGGCCAGCTGGCCGGGCGCGGAACGGCGGTGGCGGGACAGCGAGCGGGCCAGCCGGTCGAGGCCGACGTCGATGTCCTCGCGGCGGCGCTCGACCAGGCCGTCGGTGTACAGCACGAGGACGGAGCCCTCGGCGAAGTCGGCCCGCGCCTGGGGGCGCCCGGCGTACTCGGGCCGGGCGCCCAGCGGGGGGTCGGTGGCCCGGTCCAGGAAGGCCACGGCCCCGTCCGGCCCGCACAGGGCGGGCGGCGGATGGCCGGCGCTGCTGTAGGCCAGGGTGCGGCCGGCCCGGTCGATGAAGACCGACACGGCGGTGGTGTTCTCCGCGCCGTCCACGGACCGGGCGTACCGGTCGAGCACCTCCAGGGCCTGGGCGGGCCCGACGGCGACCCGGGAGGCGGCCGACAGCGCGCTGCGCAGCTGCCCCATCACCCCGGCGGCGCGCAGCCCGTGCCCCACCACGTCGCCGACGGCCACCGCGGTGCGCCCGCCGTCGGGCAGGTCGACCAGGTCGTACCAGTCGCCGCAGACGTTCAGCGCACCGGCGGCCGGCCGGTAGCGCACCGCCGCCCAGTGGTGGCCCCGCGGGCGCAGCGCGGGCAGCATCGCCGCCTGCAGGTGCAGGGCCACCTCCCGTTCGCGGGCGTGGGCCCGGCGCAGGCGCTCGTTGACGTCCTGGAGCTCCTGGGCCCGGCTGTAGAGCTCGGCCCCCAGGGTCCGGTTCCGGCCGCTCTCCCGGATGCCGCGGGCCCGGATCAGTTCGGTGACCTCCTCGATCCGGTGCAGCAGGAGCACCACCTTCCCGTCCGGGTCGAGGAGCGGGACGTTGACCGGGCTCCAGTAGCGCTCCTGCCACTCCCCGGGACGCCCGGGGACCTCCACGTCGTAGCGCTGCAGGGCCATGGTGTCGCGCACCCCGGTGGCCGTGACGCGCCGCAGCGAGGCGTGCAGGTTGCGCACGCCGCTGGCCGCCGGGTCGTCGGGGTTGTCCGGGAAGACGTCGAACAGGAACCGGCCGACCACCTGCGCGCGGTCGCGCCCGGACAGCAGCAGGTACACCTCGTTCACGTCCGCGAACACCAGGTCCGGGGTGAGCAGGGCGGCCGCACCCGGCAGGGCCTGGAAGACGGCCCGGTAGTCGATGACGGGTCCGCTCACGATCCACCTGCCGTACGCCGCCGGTTCCCGGTCGGGGGAGTGCTTCCACGATAGGCACCGGAGCTCCGACCGGCCCCCGCGCCCGGCCCCGCACCCGCACCTGGCCCCGGGCGCGCACCCGGCCCCGGCCCCGCACCTGGCCCCGGGCGCGGCGCATGGACCGACGCGGGCCGGACAGACGCGGAGCATGACGAGCAGGTGGACGACCCGGTCGGTGAAGGCACGACGCGCGGCCCCGTACGCGGGCGCCGCCCTGGCGGTGGCGGCCGCCGCCGCGGTGGGCGCAGGGGCCTCCGGCCCGGCCACCTCCTGGTACCGGTCGCTGGACAAGCCCCGCTGGCAGCCCCCGTCCTGGGTGTTCCCGGCGGTGTGGACCCCGCTGTACGCCTCGATCGCCTGGAGCGCCGGGCACGCGCTCGGCCGGACCCGCGGCCGCGAACGCGCCGCCCTGGCCGCCGCGTACGGGACGAACCTGGCGGTGAACGCCGGGTGGACCTGGCTCTTCTTCGGCCTGCGCAGCCCCGTGGCGGGAGTCGCGGGCAGCCTCCTGCTGGACGCCGACACCCTGCGGCTGGTCCGGCGGACGGCGCGCCACGACCCGGCGGCCGCCGCCGCGCTGGTGCCCTACGCCGGGTGGTGCCTCTTCGCCACCGCGCTCAGCGGCTCGCTGGCCCGCCGCAACAGCGGCCCGTCCCGCACCCGGTGACGGCCCGCCCCGCCGTTCCCGGTCCCGGCGCTCCCGCCCCGGCGTTCCCGGACGCAGGGACGGGAAAGACGCGGGCGGCCCCGAGGAGAGGGCGATCCGAGGGCATCCCGAGCATCCGGCAGCACGCCTCCGGCCCCGGCGGCCCGGGCGGGTCCAGCAGCCGCGAACAGCAGGCCCGCGAGCGCACCGTCCCCGGAACCGCCTCTGCCCTGAGGGCTACCGGTCGGGCGGGGAACGGCGGACGGCGACCCGCTCACCGGCCTGGAGACCGGGCCCCGGACGGCTCCGGAACCGACGGCGGCGACAGCGGCACCGAGCGGAGCGGCACCGAGGAGGGCGGTGCCGAGGGGAGCGGTGCCGAGGGGCGCGGCGGGTCGTTCCTCATCCCTCGTCTGGCCCGGCGGGTCCACGCCGGCCTTGACGCCCGATCTCGCTCGGCGACCTCCTACCTGGAGCACGGAAC
>NZ_JBSGET010000168.1:0-16632 GCF_053603035.1 Kitasatospora sp. NPDC004272
CCCGGCCGCTCCGGCGGCGCGCGCGCCGCGGGCGGGGCGTTCGGCGACCGGCGGCAGGGTGCCCTTGAGCGGGCCCCACTCGTTCGGGTCGGGGACGCCGGCGGGCTGCATCTTGCGCCGGGCCGGGCCGCCGTGGTCGGCGGACTCGCCGGGCTCCTTGGCGCCGGGCCAGTCCTTGGCGACCCGGGCGGCCAGCACGAAGTCCTTGCGCAGCGGGTGGCCCTCGAAGCCGTCCGGCAGCAGCAGGGTGACGGGGTGCGGGTGGCCGGTGAACTCGATGCCGAACATCTCCAGGGTCTCCCGCTCGTGCCAGGCGGCACCGGCGTACACCCCGACGGCGGTCGGCAGCGCGGCCCTCTCGCGCGGCACCCGGGTGCGCAGCAGCAGCCGGCGCACGCCGCCGGGCCCGCCGACCGCGGCCAGGTGCGCGCAGACGGCGAAGCCGCGTTCGAGGTCGTCGACGGCGCTCAGCCAGTCCAGGAAGGCCAGGCCGAGCACGTCGCGGGCGGCGGTGAGCGCCTCGGTCCAGTGCTCGGCGGGCACGTCGACGGTGAGCAGGTCGTACGCCTCGGTGGCGCTCGCCCAGGGTCCGACGGACGCGGCGGTCCGCTCGGCGGGGGTCGGTTCGGGCGCGGGCACCGGCTCGGCGGGCGTCCCGGGCACCTCGGGGGTCCCGGACGTCTCGGGGGTGTCGGTCACCGCTTGCCCTCCCCGGTGGCGTCCGGCGCGGACCGCAGCGGGCGGCGCAGCGCGTCGGCGGACGGGGCGTAGCGCTGCGGGACGTCCTCGGCGGCGATCTTCTCCTGCAGCTTGAGGATGCCCTGGAGCAGCGCCTCGGGCCGGGGCGGGCAGCCGGGCACGTAGACGTCGACCGGGATGATCTGGTCGACGCCCTTGGTGACGGAGTACGAGTCCCAGTACGGGCCGCCGGAGTTGGCGCAGGCGCCGAAGGAGATGACGTACTTCGGCTCGGGCATCTGCTCGTACAGGCGCTTGACGGCGGGAGCCATCTTGTCGGTGACGGTGCCCGAGACGATCATCAGGTCGGCCTGCCGGGGGCCGGGCGCGAACGGGATGACACCCATCCGGATGAAGTCGTGCTTGGCCATCGACGCGGCGATGAACTCGATCGCGCAGCAGGCCAGTCCGAAGTTGAAGCACCAGAGGCTGTAGCGGCGGCCCCAGTTGAGCACCACCTTGACCGGGTCCGGGGCGAGCCGGGCCAGCGGGCCGAGGCGGCGCTGTTCGACGGCGGCGCCGGGGCGGGCCGGGTCGGGGATGCCGAGCGGGACGGGGCCGTTGCCGGGCGTCCCGTGCGAGTGCGTCACGTCCATTCCAGGACGCCCTTCTTCCAGGCGTAGAGCAGTCCGACCGCGAGGAAGCCGATGAAGACGAACATCTCCACCAGCGTGGCCGCCCCGAAGCCGGCGGCGGCGAACACCGTGGCCCACGGGAAGAGGTAGATCGCGTCGACCGCGAAGATCACGTACAGGAAGGCGTAGACGTAGTACCGGATCTGGGTGTGCGCCCAGTTCTCACCGACCGGGTCCACCCCGCACTCGTAGGCGAGGAGTTTCTCGGGGGTGTCGACCACCGGTCGCATCAGGCGGTTCGCGGTGAAGGCCACCGCGACGAAGAGGACGCCGATGACCGCCAGCAGACCGACCGCCGCGTAGGCGTCGAAGTAGCCGCTGCCGGCGGCGGGGTCGGCAGCGAGCGGCTGCCACTCCATGGGTCACGCCCTTCTTCTTTGCCCGTCCATAACCATCGCTATCGCGGGAGTCTATGTGCACCGTCCGTTTACTCCGTCACCCGCCCGTTCTGCAAGACGGCCGGTGGACTCCCGCCGGACACCGGACGGAATTCCGTCTGCGGACGGTCCGGGAGCCGGGCGCAGGGCGGGGGGTGGGGATAACCCCCGGACGGAGAGGGAGTGCAGCACCATGGCGGGAGGGGGTCGCCGACCGGGATGCTGGTGATCGACAAGCGACGGCGAGAACACCAGGAGAGGGCGCCGACCATGGAGAACGAGGCGAAGCGCCCGTCGTTGTACGGGGCGCCGCTGTGGCGGCAGGTGCGCAACGCGCTGCTGAACCTGCCGATCGGAGTGGCCGGGTTCGTCGTGACGGCGGTGCTGCTGACCGCGGGTCTCGGCCTGGCGGTGACGCTGGTCGGGCTGCCGCTGCTGGCCTTCGGGCTGGCCTGCTGCCGCCGGTTCGGCCGGCTGGGCCGGTCCCGGGCCCGGGCCGAGCTGGGCAGTCCGGTGGCCGAGCCGGAGCCGCTGCGCCCGACCCGGAGCGGGCTGGCCGGCCGAGTGACGGCCGCCCTGGGCGACGGGTTGAGCTGGCGCTCCGCGCTGTACTGCGTGGTGCTGCTGATCTGGGGGATCCTCGGCTTCGTGCTGACGCTGGTGCTGCTGGTGGTCGGCTGGCCGGTGCTGCCCTGGGCGATGCGGGCGATCTCCGGGGTCTCCCGCTGGCTGGTCGAGGTGCTGCTGTCCCCGGGCGCGCTGGCCGAGCGGGTCCGCGAGCTGGAGGACGACCGGGGCGTGGTGGTCGACACCGCCGCGGCCGACCTGCGCCGGATCGAGCGGGACCTGCACGACGGCGCGCAGGCCCGGCTGGTGGCCCTGGCGATGGACCTCGGCCTGGCCAAGGAGAAGCTGACGGAGGATCCGGCGGCGGCCCGGCAGATGGTCGACGCGGCGCACGGCGAGGTCAAGCTCGCCCTGCAGGAGCTGCGCGACCTGGCCCGCGGCATCCACCCCGCGGTGCTCACCGACCGCGGGCTGGACGCGGCGCTCTCCTCGGTCGCGGCCCGCACCGCGCTGCCCGGCGGCGTCCGGGTGCACGTCGAGCTGGGCGGCGAGCGGCCGGACTCCGCAGTCGAGGGCATCGCCTACTTCACCGTCACCGAGCTGCTCACCAACGCCGCCAAGCACTCCGGCGCCCGCACCGCCTCGGTGGACGTCTGGCGCCAGGACGGCCGGCTGATGCTGACGGTCCGTGACGACGGCCGCGGCGGGGCCCGGGTGCACCCGGGTGGCGGGCTGGCCGGCCTGGCCGAGCGCGCCGAGTCGGTGGACGGCGTGTTCGTGGTCGACAGCCCGGCCCAGGGGCCGACCTCGGTGACGGTCGAACTGCCCTGGCACACCCGCTCGGGCCCCGCCAAGAAGTGACGTCCGGGCGCCCTCGGGGGGCGTCCGGACGTGGACGGGCCCGGAGTGCCGCCTCCCTTGCGCGGTACGGCACTCCGGGCCCGGGTCTGTCGGGGGCTCCGGGCCTCGTCGGGCCCGGGCCCCGGGGCGCTACAGCGTCCCGAGGGTGACCTCCGCGGTCTTGCCCTGCCCGTCCCGCTGGTAGCCGACGGTGACCTTGTCGCCGGGGCTGAGCGAGGCCAGCGCGGTGGTCAGCGCGGCGGGGTTGGTGATCGCGGTGTCGTTGACCTTGGTGATCACGTCGCCCGCCTGGAGCCCGGCGGAGGCGGCCGGGCCGCCGTCGACCACCGAGACCACCGCGGCGCCGGCCGGCTGGAAGTTCGCGTCGAAGTAGGGGCGGACGGTCACCCCGAGCCCGGCCCGGCCGGAGTTGCTGACCTTGCCGTCCTTGATCAGCTGGTTGGCGATGCTGGTCACGGTGGCGGCCGGGATGGCGAAGCCGATGCCGGGCGCGGCCGAGCCGTTCAGCTCGGGGTCGACGGCGGTCAGCGTGTTGATCCCGATCACCTGGCTGGAGAGGTTGACCAGCGCGCCGCCGCTGTTGCCGGGGTTGATCGCGGCCGAGGTCTGCACCATGTTGCCGATGGTGGCGCCGGGCGAGCCGGCGGACTGCGGCTCGCTGACCGTCCGTCCGACCGCCGAGACGATGCCCTGGGTGACGCTGCTGGACAGGCCGAGCGGGCTGCCCATCGCCAGCGTGATCTGCCCGACCGACACCTTGGCGCTGTCCGCGAAGGCAGCGGGCTTGAGGCCGCCGGGCGTGCTACCGAGCTTGATCACCGCGAGGTCGGACTCCGGGTAGCTGCCGACCAGGGTGGCGTCCAGCGGCTTGGTGCTGTTGGCCAGCGTCACGGTGAAGGTGGTGGCGCTGCCGACCACGTGCGCGTTGGTGACGATGTCGCCCTTGTCGTCGAAGACGATCCCGGAGCCGAGGCTGTCCCCCGCGGTGATCTGCACCACCGAGGGCAGCACCTGGGAGATCACCTGCTGGTAGTCCTGCTCCAGCTGGTTGCTGCTGGACGGGGCGGGCGCGGACGAGGAGCCGCTGGCCGCCGCGGTGGAGCTGGACCCGGAGCCGGAGCTGGAGCAGCCGGTGGCCAGCAGCGCCGCCGCGGCGATCACCGCCGCGGGCCCCAGCCACAGCTTGGGGCCGGTGGGCCGGGGGCCGGCCGGGATCGGACGGGTCGGTTCCTTCTTCGGGCGCACGGCGGCCACCTCCGGTCGCTGGACAGAGCTTTGCCACTATTTCACCGAAATGTCCGAATGCCCGTGCGGACACACCAGGGGCCCCGCCGAAAGGCGCCGTCGTAGGATCGGCGCCATGACCTGGTTGATCACGGGAGGGGCCGGTTACATCGGCGGCCACGTCGTCCGGGAGCTGGCCGCGGCCGGTGTCCCCGTCGTCGTGCTGGACGACCTGAGCAGCGGCCGGACCGCCCACCTGCCGCCGGGCGTCCCGCTGGTGACCGGCTCGACGCTGGACCGCCCGCTGCTGGACCGCACCCTCGCCGAGCACCGCGTCACCGGCGTGCTGCACCTGGCCGCCCGCAAGCAGGTGGGCGAGTCGGTCGAACGGCCGCTGTTCTACTACCACGAGAACGTGGAGGGCCTGCGCACCGTGCTGGCCGCCGCGGTCGACGCGGGCGTGGGCCGGGCGGTGCTGTCCTCCTCCGCCGCCGTCTACGGCATGCCGGACGTCGACCTGGTCGACGAGTCCACCCCCTGCCTGCCGATGAACCCGTACGGCGAGACCAAGCTGGCCGGCGAGTGGCTGCTGAACGCCTGCGCCGCCGCGCACGGCCTCTCCGCGGTGTCCCTGCGCTACTTCAACGTGGCGGGCGCCGCCGCCCCCGAGCTGTCCGACCCGGGCGCGGCCAACCTGGTCCCGCTGGTCTTCCGGCGGCTGACCGCCGGGCTGCCGCCGCTGGTCTTCGGCGACGACTACCCGACCCCGGACGGCACCTGCGTCCGCGACTACATCCACGTCTCGGACGTCGCCTCCGCGCACCTGGCCGCCGTCCGCCGGCTGGAGGCGGCCGGGCCCGCGGAACAGGTCCGACTGACCCTCAACATCGGTACCGGGCGGGGCGCCTCGGTGCTGGAGATGGTCGACGAGATCACCGAGGTCACCGGCATCCGGATCGCCCCCGAGGTGGCCCCCCGCCGCCCCGGCGACCCGGCCCGGGTGGTGGCCTCGGCCGGACTGATCCGCCGCGAGCTGGGCTGGAGCGCCCGGCACGACGTCCGCTCGATGGTCACCTCGGCCTGGGCGGGCTGGCAGCACCTCCACCCGTAGGCCGGACGGCCGGGGACGGCAGGAGACGGCAGGACGGCCCCGGACCGCGCGGTCCGGGGCCGTACCGTTCCTGCGGCGCCTACTGCGGGACGGCCGTGCCGTAGAAGGAGTCCAACGCGTACACGCAGCGGTCCTTGGAGCCGACGAACACCCGGCCGCCGACCGCCACCGGGGAGCCGGTCAGCTCGCCCTTGGTGCCCAGCTCCCAGCGCAGCCGGCCGGTGGCCAGCTCCAGGGTGTGCAGCGAGTGGTCCCGGCTGCCCAGGTGGACCAGGCCCTCGGCGACCGCCGGGGAGCCGACCAGGTCGCCCCGGGTGGTGTAGCGCCAGCGCTCCCGGCCGCCGGCCGCCTCGAAGGCGAACAGGGTGTCGCCGGAGCCCAGCAGCACCGCCCCGTCGGCGACCACGGCCGGCTCGGCGCCCTGCCGGGCGGCGGTGGCGGCCCGCCACAGGCCGTGGCCGGTGACGGCGTCCAGCGCGTACAGGGTGCCGAGGTAGTCGGCGACGTACACCGCCCGGCCGTCCACCGCGGGCGGGGTGAACAGCACCACGGGCGCGTCGAAGCGCCAGCGCTCGGCGCCGGAGGAAGCGTCCAGGGCGTACACCTGCTGGCCCGAGGTGACGTACAGCATGCCGCCCTGCTCGACCGGCCGGGACGGCACCTTGCCGCCCACCGGCACCGCCCAGCGCACCGCGCCGCGCCGCGGGTCCACGCAGTACAGCCGGCCGCCGCCCTGGTAGTAGGCGGCGCCGCCGACCAGCGCCGGGCCGGACTGCGGGTTCTCGTACTCCTGCTGGGCGTCGTCGGCCCGCCACAGCTCGGCGCCGGTGACCGCCGAGCGCAGTTGCACGCCGCCGCCGCGGACGCCGCAGCACAGCACGCCGTCGGCGGCGTCCAGCGAGTACACCCAGCCGTCCAGCGAGTGCCGCCAGCGCTCGGCGCCGTCCCCGGCGTCCACCGTGTACAGGTGCGGGCCGTCGGCGGCGTGCAGCAGGCCGGCGTCGACGGCCAGTGCCCAGGCCACGTCCCGGGTCTTCCAGCGGCGCTCGCCGGAGCCGATGTCCAGCGCGTGCACCTCGAAGCTGGAGGCGAACAGCGTGCCGTCGGCGACCACCGGGGTGCCCCACACGTCGTTGGACATCCGGAACCGCCAGGGCCGCCAGCGGGCCGCGGGCTGCGGCGGGGCGGCGGACGGCGCGGAGCTGCGGCGCACCCAGTCGGTGCCGACCGGGGCGGCCGAGGGCGCGGCCGGCTCCGCCCGGGGCCCGGGTCCTATCGGCACGTGCGCGCCGGGCAGCCGGATCTCGCCGTCGCTCGGGGCCACTGGCGCGGGGGCCGACAGCGGGTGCGGGCGCACCCGCTCGGTGGCCACCTCGGCCTCGGAGACCGGGCCGGCCGGGGCCAAGGCCGGCGGCACGGACGGCGGCCCGACCGGCTGGGCCGGCAGCACCACCGGCGGCTGCGACCGGGCCTGGGCCTGCTGCTGGGCGTTGACGTGCCGTCTGCTGCTGCGCTTGGCCTCGATCAGGTCGAGCGCGGCGGGCGGCAGCCAGTCCCCGGCCTCGCCGGAGGCGTCGGCCCGGGAGAACAGGTGCGGGGCCAGTTCGGCCTGGATCTGGGCGGGCGTCGGCCGGTGCTCGGGCGTCGGCCGCATGCAGGCCCGGACCAGGTCGACCAGCTCGACCGGCAGCCCGGACAGGTCGGGCTGGTCGCGCAGCAGCTGGAACACCGTCTCGACCGGGTTGGAGCCGCGGTACGGCGGGTGCCCGGTGGCGCAGAACACCACCAGCGAGCCGAGCGAGAACACGTCGCTGGCGCCGGTGACGCTGCGGCTGTCGCGGGCCTGCTCGGGCGACATGTAGGCGGGCGTGCCGACCGCGACGTTGGTCATGGTCAGCCGGGTGCTGGAGACCCCGGCGGCGATGCCGAAGTCGATCACCCGCGGCCCGTCCTCGACCACCAGCACGTTGGACGGCTTGAGGTCCCGGTGCACCAGCCCGGCCGCGTGGATGGACTGCAGCGCCTCGGCGATGCCGGCCGTCAGCCAGCGCACCGCGTCGGCGGGCAGCGGCCCGCAGTCGTGGACCAGGTCCTCCAGCGAGGGCGCCGGCACGTACGCGGTGGCCAGCCACGGGACGGCGGCGTCGGCGTCCGCGTCCACCACGGCGGCGGTGTAGAAGCCGCCGACCGTCTTGGCGGCCGCGATCTCGCGGGCGAAGCGGACCCGGAACAGGTTGTCCTCGGCCAGCTCGCTGCGCACGGTCTTGATGGCCACCCGCCGGCCCGAGGCCGACCGGGCCAGGTACACCAGGCCCATGCCGCCCGCGCCGAGCCGGGCCAGCACTTCGAAGGGCCCGATCCGCCTCGGATCGTGCGCCGTCAGCTGGTCCACTCCGCAGCCACCTCCCCTTCCGCCAGCGCCCCCCGGCGGTGGCGCCCCCCGATTCTCCAATGCCCGCCGCCCGGGAGCCAATCTCCCCCGCCCGTGACACGCCCCCGGGTACCGGAGGCGCCGCCTCCGCACCCGCCCGCGGGGGCTCCCGGACCGGCCCCAGCTGACTTGTCGTCACGCTGTGGGGTCATCAGCACACGGGGGGGCAACAACTCCGCGCGGAAATGGCATCGTTTCCCCCTCACCCGGACTAATAGTCGCACTACCGATTAGCGCCAAGATCGTGCCACTGTAAGCTGACGACATGACAGGACAAGTTCGCACCGTCGACGGTCGCGTCGCCGGGCGGCGCGGACAGGAGACGCGGCAGAAGCTGCTCGACTGCCTCCGCGAGATGCTCAGCACGTCGCCGTACCGGGACGTCAAGGTCATCGACGTCGCCCGTATGGCGGGAACCTCCCCCGCGACCTTCTACCAGTACTTCCCGGATGTCGAGGGCGCAGTCCTTGAGATCGCCGAGGAAATGGCCGAGGACAGCGGCGGGCTCAAAGAGCTCGTCGATGGAAAGTCCTGGGCGGGAAAGTCCGGCTTCACCACTTCCGAAGAACTGGTGGACGGATTCCTCGCCTTCTGGCGCAAGAATGACGCCATTCTCCGAGTGGTCACACTCGGTGCCGCCGAAGGGGACAAGCGGTTCTTCAAGATCCGCATGAAGGTCCTCAACTCGGTGGCGGGCCCGCTGGCCGAAGCGGTCCGCAACAACCAGGGCAAGACCGACAAGACGGTCGAACCGTCGGCGGTCGCCGGCGCCCTGGTGTCGTTGCTCGCCGCGGCGGCCGAGCACGGCAAGGCGTTCACCTCCTGGGGCGTGAAGGTCAAGGACCTCAAGCCCAACCTGGCGCTCCAGGTGTACCTGGGAGTCACCGGAAAGAAGCCGCCGAAGTAAGAACCCAGCCCATCGGCGCTCGGCCCCGGTTCCTGTCCGGGTGTGTCGGATGCGGCCGTGCCTCGGGGGAGGTTCGCCGACGTACCGCGGAGCGCCGTCCTGCAACGGACGACAGGGGCGGCCGGGAGGATTCCTCCTCCCGGCCGCCCCTGTCGTTTCCGCGTGCGGCCGGTCAGGGGCAGCGCACGACCTGCCCGGCGTAGGCCAGCCCGCCGCCGAAGCCGAACAGCAGCACCGGGTCGCCGCTGGACAGCTCGCCGCGCTCGACCAGCTTGGACAGCGCGAGCGGGATGGAGGCGGCGGAGGTGTTGCCGGAGTCGACCACGTCGCGGGCGACCACCGCGTCCTCGGCCAGGCCGAGCTTGCCGGCGATGGCGTCGATGATCCGCAGGTTGGCCTGGTGGGCGACGAAGCCGCGCAGCTCGGACGGGTCGACGCCGGCCTTCTCGCACGCCTTGCGGGCCAGCGGGGCGACCTGGGTGGTGGCCCAGCGGAACACGGTCTGGCCCTGCTGGCTGATGACCGGCTTCCAGCCGCCGCCGATCAGCACCGCGTCGCCCTTCTCCGGCTCGGAGCCCCAGACCACCGGGCCGACGCCGGCCCGGTCGTCCGGCACCGCCTCCAGCACGGCCGCGCCGGCGCCGTCGCCGAAGATCACGCAGGTGGTGCGGTCGGTCCAGTCCAGGGTGTCGGACATCCGCTCCACGCCGATCACCAGCGCCCGGGTGGCGGCATCGGCCCGGATCGCGTGGTCGGCGGTGGCCAGGGCGTAGGAGAAGCCCGAGCAGGCGGTGTTCAGCTCGTAGGCGGCGGGGGTGGGGATGCCGAGCCGGGCGGCGACGGCGGCGGCGGTACTGGGGCTGCGCTCGATGGCGGTGCAGGTGGCGACGGCGACCAGGTCGATCTGGTCGGGCGTCAACCCCGAGTTGGCGAGGGCCTTCTCGGCGGCGGCCACCGCGAGGTCGACCAGGGTCTCGTCCTCCGCGATGTGCCGGGTGCGGATGCCGACCCGGGAGCGGATCCACTCGTCGTCGGTGTCGACCAGCGTCGAGAGCTCGTCGTTGGTCAGGATCTTCGACGGCTGATGGTGGCCCAGCGCCACGATGCGGGAGGCGGTCATACCACCCACTCAACCGGGTTACCGACGAGTCAGGAGGTGACGGCCCTGCACAGGATCGGGTGCCGGATGCTGTAGGTCCCTGACAACGGGGCCCGCCCGGGCGGCGGGCGACCGCGCTCAGGCGGCGAGCGACTGGGCGTCACCCATCATGATCATCGGGTGCAGCGCCGGGTCCAGGGTCTTGATCAGCTCGACCATGTGGTCCTCGGTCAGCGAGACGCAGCCGTGGGTGGGGCCGCCGTGGTCGAGGTGCAGCCAGATGCCGCCGCCCTTGGCCGCGCCCTCCGGGTAGGCGGTGTCGAGCGGGGACCTGCCCTCCACCCGGTTGTAGTTGATCGCGATCACGTAGTCGAAGGAGCCGGCCAGCGGCTCGTTGTTGAACCCGCGCCCGGACATCACGAAGTTCTTGTTGTGGTCGTACGGCAGCTTGGCGCCCGGGTCGGCCTCGCGGCCGCCGGCGTCGGTGAGCGAGAAGAGGCCGATCGGGCTGCGCAGGTCGCCGGAGCGGTGGTCGGTGGTCCAGCCCTTGTAGGCGTTGTGGGCGGGCCACGCCTGGCCGGCCTGCCAGCTGCCGTCGTCGCCGCGGGTCCACAGTGTGACGGTGTTGTCCGAGGAGTCCTTGCCCTGGCCGCTGGCGACCAGCAGCTGGCGGGTCTCGGCGGGGACCTTGGCCATCCAGGAGTCGCCGATGCCCGGGATGGTGGTGATCCGCTCCCGGTCGGAGCGGTCCGCGGCGGGGGCCTCGGTGTGCTGCCCGGCGTCGGCGGCCTGCATCGGCACCACCTCGGGCTCGTGGTCCGGGGCCGCGGCGGCGGTGCTCCCCTGGAAGGTCCGCCCGGGGCCGACGGTGAACCAGCCCGCGGCGAGGGCCAGCAGGGTGGCGGTGCCGACGGTGAACTTGCGGGCCCGGCGCGGCTTCGGCTTGCGGCGGCTGCGGCGGGTGGCGGCTCGGCCCTGGGGCTGCTCTGCCTCGTCCCGGTTGGTCGGCGCGGAGGCCGATCGGCGGGACGAGGAGGTGCGATGGGAACCGGACATGCGAACGATCCTCCCAGACCACGGGGACGAGACGGAACCCGGGCCGTGTGATGAGCCTGTGAGCATACCCGCCAAGGAAACGTTTCTCCGCTCAGCCGCCCGCCCCGGTAGTGCGCCTCTACCCCGTACGCCCCCGGGAATGCCGCGCGCCCGGTGGCCGAAAACCGGTCACCGGGCGCGGGCCGCGCGGGTGGCGGGCCGTCAGGGCGTCGGGGCGGCGGAGCCGCGGGGCGCCCCGCCGCGCGGGAGTCAGAGCCGCATCGCCTGCGGGGCCTCCCGGCGGTCCGGGTCCGGGCCGTCGTACTCGCGGATGATCTCGTAGCGGGTGTTGCGCTCGACCGGGCGGAAACCGGCGTCCCGGATCAGGCCGAGCAGGTCGTCGCGGCCCAGCTTGTTCGGGGTGCCGAAGTTGTCCGCGTCGTGGGTGATCTTGTACTCGACCACCGAGCCGTCCATGTCGTCCGCGCCGTGGCTGAGCGCCAGCTGGGCGGTGGTGACGCCGTGCATCACCCAGAACACCTTGACGTGCGGGACGTTGTCGAACAGCAGGCGGGACACCGCGAAGGTCTTCAGCGCCTCGGCGCCGGTGGCCATCTCGGTGCGCGCCATCAGGCGGTTGCGGACCTTGCCGTCCTTGGAGTCGTGGAAGTCGTGCTGGTAGCGCAGCGGGATGAAGACCTGGAAGCCGCCGGTCTCGTCCTGCAGCTCGCGCAGCCGCAGCACGTGGTCGACCCGGTGCCGGGGCTCCTCGATGTGGCCGTACAGCATGGTGGCCGGGGTCTTGAGGCCCTTCTCGTGCGCCAGCCGGTGGATGCGCGACCAGTCCTCCCAGTGGGTGTCGTGGTCGACGATGTGCTGGCGGACCTCCCAGTCGAAGATCTCCGCGCCGCCGCCGGTCAGCGACTCCAGGCCGGCGTCGATCAGCTCGTCCAGGATCTCGCTCGCGCTCAGGCCGCTGATCCGCTCGAACCAGTGGATCTCGGTGGCGGTGAACGCCTTCAGCGAGACGTTCGGCAGCGCGGCCTTCAGCTCCTTGAGGGAGCGCGGGTAGTAGCGCCACGGCAGGGTCGGGTGCAGGCCGTTGACGATGTGCAGCTCGGTCAGCGACTCCGACTCCATCGCCTTGGCGAGCCGGACCGCCTCCTCGATCCGCATCGTGTACGCGTCCTTCTCGCCCGGCTTGCGCTGGAACGAGCAGTACGCGCAGGAGGCGCTGCACACGTTGGTCATGTTCAGGTGGCGGTTGACGTTGAAGTGGACGACGTCGCCGTTCTTCCGCGTCCGCACGTGGTGCGCCAGCCCGCCCAGCCAGGCCAGGTCGTCGCTCGCGTAGAGCGCGATCCCGTCCTCGCGGGTCAGCCGCTCACCGGCGTGGACCTTCGCCTCCAGTTCGCGCTTGAGCCCTGCGTCCATGCGGCGCTCCGCCTCCTTGCGACTTCGATTCGTTGCCGGGACCGAGACTACGCCTAGGTAGCCAGCAGACCGGCCAGCAGGGCGGGGTCGAGGTTGCCGCCGCTGACGACCGCCGCGAACACCCTCCCGCCCAGCTCACCGGCCCGGTGGAAGTAGGCGGCCGGGGCGACCGCACCAGAGGGCTCGGCGACCAGTCGGCCGCGGCGGGCCAGCAGGGCGACGGTGGAGCGGATCTCGTCCTCGGAGACGGTGACGATGTCGTCCACGTACGCGGTGATGTGCTCGAACGGCAGCACGCCCACCGACGGGGTGCGCAGGCCGTCCGCGATCGTCCGGTAGGTGTCGGCGACCGGCCAGGCGGTGCGGACGCCCGCGCGCAGGCTCTGCTGCGCGTCCGCCGCGAGCTCCGGCTCCACGCCGACCACCCGGACGCCCGGGCAGGCCAGCTTGAGCGCGGCGGCCGTCCCGGAGATCAGGCCGCCGCCGGAGACCGGCACCAGCACGGTGTCCAGCTCGTCCGGGGCGTCCTCGGCGATCTCCAGGCCGACCGTGCCCTGGCCCGCCACGATGTACGGGTCGTCGTACGGCGGCACCCAGACGTAGCCGTGCTCGGCGGCCAGCTCGGCCGGGACGGTGTCGCGCTGCTCGGCGGTGACGATCACCACCTCGGCGCCGAACGAGCGGGTGTTCTCGATCTTCACGGCGGGCGAGGTGTCGGGCATCACGATCACCGCCTTGATCCCGAGCCGCCGCGCCGCGTACGCCACCGCCTGGGCGTGGTTGCCGCTGGACTGCGCCACCACTCCCCTGGCCCGCTCCTCCCCGGTGAGCGCGGCCAGCCGGTTCGTCGCCCCGCGGATCTTGAACGCCCCGGTCGGCTGGAGGCTCTCCGGCTTCAGCCAGAGCCGCCGCCCGCCGTCCTCGGCCCACGGGCAGGGCAGCAGCGGGGTGCGCACCGCCGTGCCGGCGATCCGGCGCTGGGCGGCGCGCAGGTCTTCCAGGTCGACCAGGGTCATGGCGGGACTTCCTCCGGGGTTCCTTACTCGGCGAGGTGGAGCGGGAGTTCGCTGACCCGGTTCTCCCACTTGGTGGAGAGCACCACCGTGGTGCGGGTGCGGGCCACCCCCTTGGTGCCGGACAGCCGCTTGACCACCGACTCCAGGCCCTCCACGTCCGGCACCCGGACCTTCAGCATGTACGAGTCGTCACCCGCGATGAACCAGCAGTCCTCCACCTCCGGGAGGTCCTTCAGCCGGTGCGAGACGTCGTCGTGGTCGGCCGCGTCGGTGAGCTGCAGGCCGATCAGCGCCGTCACCCCGTAGCCGAGCGTCGCCGGATTGACCGTCGCCCGGTACCCGGTGATCACGCCCGCCTGCTCCAGGCGGTTGATCCGGTCCGTCACGCTCGGCCCGGACAGGCCCACCAGACGGCCCAACTCGGCGTACGAGGCGCGGCCGTTCTCCCGGAGTGCCTGGATGAGCTGTCTGTCCACAGAGTCCATTGCCTGCCGCGTCCTTCCGAACCTCACCGGAACCACAGATCATTATCCGGAATCCAAGGCGCTGCGCACCGATCAACCCGGGTATCCCAGAGAACATACTCTCCCGTAGCGTGCCCGCTCACTCGCCCCGGCGCGGGGCGGTTTCCGGACTCCGCGCCGGGGTGCTCGCGGCCCCGCCGAGGGTGCCCGACCAGCGGCGGTACAGCCCGTGCGGGACGCCCACCGCGTCCAGCACCCGGCCGGCCACGAAGTCCACCAGTTCGCGGGCGGTCGAGCCGCCCGCGTAGAAGCCCGGGGAGGCCGGCAGGACCACCGCGCCCTGCTCGTCCAGCGCCACCAGGTGGCGCAGCGTGCTGCCGGTCAGCGGGGTCTCGCGCAGGCACAGGACCAGCGGGCGGCGCTCCTTGAGGGTGACCGAGGCGGTGCGCTGCAGCAGGTCCTTGGACAGGCCCAGCGCGATGCCGGCCGCGGCGCCGGTGGTCGCCGGGACGACCAGCATGCCCTTGGCGGGGTACGAGCCGGAGGACGGGCCCGCCGCGAAGTCCCCTGCGGGCCAGTGGCGGACGTCGTGCAGCGCCTCCTCGCCGGTATCGAGCCAGGCGGCCAGGTCGGCCCGCCAGTGCGCGTCCCGGAAGGAGATGCCGGTCTCGTCCAGGATGGTCAGCCGCGCCGCCCGGCTGACGATCAGGTCGACGGACTCCCCGGCGTCCAGCAGCGCGCGGATCACCGAGGCGGCGTAGGGGGTGCCGCTGGCGCCGGAGACGCCGACGACCCAGGGGGTGCGGGTGGTGCTCATGATTCCCATTGTGGGGGCCCGCCGGGGGCTCGGGGGACGGCGAAGAGCCCCGCCAGGGGCTCGGGGAACGGCGAGGCCGTGGCTGCGGGCGGTTCACTGCCGTTGCGCGCGTCTGCTTCTGGTTCCGTTCCGGGCACGCAGCAGCACGGACCTTCGACGGGCTCCGGCCGTCAGCAGCACCGACCCGCCGTTCCCCGGGCCCCTGGTGGTGCAGGCCCGTCTGCCGACAGTTCCCCGAGCCCCTGGATGCGCATCACAATGGGGGCATGGCAGCCGAGTTGGTGGATCTGACGCATCCGGTGGTGTCCGGGATGCCGGTGTATCCGGGGGATCCGGGGGTGGAGTTGCGGGCGGCGCTGACGGTGGAGGGGGAGGGGGTGAACGTGCTGGCGGTGCACCTGGGGTCGCAGACGGGGACGCACGTGGACGCGCCGTACCACCTGGACGTGCGGTGGCCGACGCTGGACGGGCTGCCGTTGGAGTTGTTCACGGGGCCCGCGGTGGTGGTGGACCTGCGGGAGCTGCCGGCCCGGGGGCGGGTGACGGCGGGGCACCTGGCGGCGGCGCTCGCGGTCTCGGGGCCGGGGACGGTGCTGCTGCTGGCGACGGGGTGGCCGCGGTACTGGGGGACGGACCGGTACTTCGCGCACCCGTACCTGACCGAGGAGGCCGCCGAGGCGATCGTCGCGGCGGGGGTCCGGACGGTGGGCATCGACGCGCTGTCGGTGGACCCGACGCCGGATCCGGGGCCGTCGGACCCGGAAGTGGCGAGTCTGCTGGCCGAGTTGGCGGACGAGCACGACCCGGAGCCGGAGCAGGCGACGCTGACGGCGCACCGGGTGCTGCTGGGGCCGGAGGGCGGCGGGGTGATCGCGGAGAACCTGACCGACCTGTCGGCGCTGCTGGCGGCGCAGGCGGCGGGGACGCCGGTGGAGGTCTCGCTGTTCCCGCTGCGGCTGACGGCGGCGGACGGGGCGCCGGTGCGGGCGGTGGCGCGGATCGGCTGAGCGGGGGCGCCGCGCGGGGCGGCCGGGCCGGGTGTCCCAACGGCCCCGTCGGCTCCGGGACTTGGTCTAGACCATCTCGGGAGCGCCCCGCTAGGCTCCCGCCATGCCTGAGATCGTCGGTGTGGTCGAGCGCTTGTGGCGCTACCCCGTGAAGTCCATGGGCGGCGAGCTGCTCGACACCGTCGGGGTGGAGGACCGCGGCCTGGTCGGCGACCGCCTGTACGCGGTGCGCGACGGGGCCGGGAAGCTCGGCTCGGGGAAGAGCACCCGGCGCTTCCGCCGGATGGACGGCCTGCTGCGGCTGGGCGCCCGACTGGGTCCGCGGATCGACGGCCCGGAGCTGTTCGACCCGCTGGGCATGCCGGTGCCGAACGCGGACGCCTTCCTGCGCGCGTACCTGGAGCAGGAGGACGTGGCGCTGGCCCGCGAGGACGCGGTCTCGCACTTCGACGAACTGCCGGTGAGCGTGCTGACCACGGCCACCCTGGAGTGGATGGCGCGGGCGGTGCCGTCGGCGGTGGTGGACGAGCGCCGGTTCCGGCCGAACGTGCTGCTGCGCACCCCGCCGGGGACGCCGCCGTTCGTCGAGGACGGCTGGTACGGCCGGGAGGGCCGGGTGAAGGCCGGGGCGCGGCTGGCGTTCGTCCGCGCCAGCACCCGGTGCGTGATGGTGGGGGTGGCGCAGCCGGGGCTGCCGCAGGCGCCGGAGATCCTGAAGACGATCGCCCACGAGCGGGACGGCGTGCTGGGGGCGCTGGCGACGGTGGCCCGGTCGGGGCGGCTGCGGGTCGGGGACGCGCTGTCGCTGGCCTGAGCCTCAGAAAGTGTGGGGTAATTGATCAACTGCGTGGCGTGATCCAGTGGCTGTGATCTTCGCGGTCGGGTGTCCGCGAAGATCGCCGCCATGTG
>NZ_JBSGET010000169.1:0-16607 GCF_053603035.1 Kitasatospora sp. NPDC004272
TTTTTTATAGAAGTGGCATCATCACTTCTGGGGGGCGCGGCCCCGGGGGCGGCGGCCCCCGGCGGGGCGCCCCCCGACCGGTCGGCCCCGACCGGTCGGGCCCGGTCCGGACGGATCAGCCGAACGCCGTCTGGATCCGCGAGCGGTCCACCCGGTAGGGCTCCGGCTCCTGGTCCAGGCCGACGTCGTTCAGGAACTCCTGCTTGATCGCGTTCTGGTTGGTCTCGTCGTGCCAGGCGTCCTTGGCCACGCCCGCCGCCGTCTGCCCGGCCGCCTTGAGGTTGCCCTTGACCGTGTTGTCACCGATCTGGACGCCGTCCCGGTCGCCCTCGTCCATCCCCATCCAGTCCTCGACCTGGCCCTGGGCCCAGGACTCGGCCTTCTGGGCGGCCTTGTCGGTGACCTTCTGGGCGATCTTGGCGGCCTTGGTCCCGTCCTGCTCCAGGGTCCGGAGCCTGTTGAAGGTGCTCTCGACCTTCTTCATCTTCTCCATCACCTTGGCGATGTCGCCGAGCTTCCGGGCCGCCTTCACCGCCTTGCCCATCTCCTGCAGGGCCTTCAGCAGTTCCTCCAGCGCCTTCGCCAGCTTGGTGGACACCTGGGCCACCCGGGCGATGAAGACGCCGATCTCCGCCTCGTCCAGGATCGCGCCGACCACCGCGGCCGCGCCGAAGGTGACCACCGTCAGCACCGCCTCCGCGGCCAGCGACACGATCAGCGACTCGATCGCCTCGGTGATGATGTCGATCACCATCCCCTCGGCCACCTCGCACTCCTGCGCGGCCGAGTTGATGATCTGCGCGGTCTGCATCATCTCTTCGGCGGTCTGGTCGAGCGCGTCCGCGACGTCGCCCATGTGACCGCCGAACGCGTCGCTCGCCGACCCCGACCAGGTCTCCGCCACCGGCATCACCCCGGCGCGCAGCTCCGCCGCCACCGACCGCACCGCACCCGCCTGGGCCTGCCACTCCATCGTGGCGTAGTTCAGCTCGTCCAGCTTGCCGGTGACCTTCTCCAGCGCGTCCAGCAGGCCGGACTCCTCCAGCGCCTTGACGACCAGCCCGTCGATCGCCCCGCTCAGGCCGCTGCGCGACTTGTGCTGGGCCTCCTCCAACTGCTGGATCTTCTCCTCGACCTGCTTCTGGGCCCACGCGTACGCGTCACTGCGCCCGGCCGGCATCCCGCCCGCCGGCCCCCCGAGCCGCCCGGGCTGGGTGACCGGGACGCCGTACCCGCCCCCCGGCGACACGTACGCGGGCTGGGTGCTCCAGCCCTCCGGCCCCGCCGCGCCACCGTCCGCACCGGGCTGGACGGCCGAGCGGGCGGCCTCCACCGCGGCCGCCCCGAAGTGGGCCGCTGGCTCCTCCGACTCCCCCTCCCCGCCCTCGGACGAACCGAACACCCGGTCGCCGGCCCAGTCCCCGGCCTTGCTGCCGAAGTTGCCCGCCGCACTGGTGACGAAGTTCTTGGCACCCTCGGCGGCCGTGTCCTTGGCCCCCTGCACCAGCCCGCCGCCGAACCACGTCCGCCGGTCCGCCCCGGCCGGCTCCTCGCCCTCCGGCTCGGACGCCGGCGCGGTGGCCGTCTGCCGCGTGGTGGTGGTCCCCTGCCCCGCGGTGGGGCGGATGTTCTCCGGACGGCCCACCGTCGGCGTCGAAGCGCCGGTTCCGTGGCCGGTCGGGGCCGGCGACGTCGCCGTCCGCTGCTGCGCCATCAGCTTGCGCGGGTCCTCCACCGTGGGCTGCCTGCCCGACGTGCTGCCGCCCCTCCCGCTGCCGGTGTCCGCCTTCTTCTTCGGCTTCGGCGTCATCGGTTACCGCCCCCCATGGTGCCGACCACGTACTCCTCGTGGTCCGTGTAGTTCTGCGACACCCCCGACAGCCCCTGCGAGGTGCCGTCCACCGCGCTGCCGAGCATCCCGACGTTCTCGTGGCTGGCCCTGGCGTGCTCCTGGTACGCCGACGCCAGGTGCTGGGCGTTCGGCAGGTGCCCGAACGCGTCCGACGAGATGGTGATCGCAGCGGTGGCCGCCGCGATCCGGTTCAACTGCTCGGCCTGTTCGGCCAGCAGCGACGAGTACCGGTCGAGCGCGCTGGGCTCGACCTGAAACCCGTTGTCCCCCATGGCAGTTGCCTTCCTCCGTCGGGCCTCGTACGTCCATCCGACAGGCCGGTCATCCTACTGATCAGCATGCAAAGGATGAGCAAACCGATGCCCGAAAAGGACTGACGTGACAGCTGTTGTTCCCTCAGAATGGCCTTGGATCCAGGGGGGGTTGACATGAGTGGACGACAGAAGGCATTCCTGGCCGGGCTGCTGGCCGCGCTCGTCGTCGCGGCGGCGGTCCTGCTGTGGCCCGACCACGAGAAGCCCGCCGCCGCCCCACCCCCGCCGAGCCCCTCCCCCAGCCCGAGCCCGAGCCCCAGCCCGTCGAAGACCTACCCGTACCCGTTCTACCCGCCGGGCACCTGCCTGCTGATGCCGTGGATGAGCGAGGTGAAGGACAGCACCGTCGTCTCGTGCGAGCAGTCGCACGACGCCGAGACCACCGCCAACGTCGTGATGCCCGACGGCCTGACCGACGACCGTTCGATCAACAAGGCCCTGCTGGAGCTCTGCACCCCGTCGCTGCAGGGGGTGCAGAAACAGCAGGGCGGCCTGGACCTGTACAACAACAGCCCGATCGTCCCGCTGACGAAGTACTACCAGCAGGGGTACCGTGATGCCAGCTGCACCGTGACTGTCAGCAACCAGCAGCCGGACCGCAAGCTGACCGGCCACCTGCACTGACGCCGTACGCTGGGTGCATGGTGAGTCTTGCGCAGGGTGAACGGGCCCGGTTGAGTCGGTTGTTGGCGGCGGCGGGCCCCGAGGGGCCGACGCTGTGCGAGGGGTGGGCGACGCGGGACCTGGCGGCGCACCTGGTGGTGCGGGAGGGGCGGCCGGACGCGGCGGCGGGGATCCGGGTGGGTGCGCTGGCGGGGTGGACGGAGCGGGTGCAGGGGAAGGTCGCGGGGCGGGGGTACGAGGGGCTGGTGAAGTCGTTCCGGTCGGGGCCGCCGGCCTGGTCGCCGTTCAACCTGCCGGGGGTGGACGGGGCGGCGAACCTGGTGGAGTTCTTCGTGCACGCGGAGGACGTCCGCCGGGCGGTGCCGTTCGAGCCGGAGCCGGTGGGGGCGGAGCTGGCGGAGGCGCTGTGGAAGCGGCTGCCGGCGGTGGCCCGGTTCGGGGACGCGAAGGCGCCGGTCTCGTTGCGGCTGGTGCACCCGGACGGCCGGGAGGCGCTGGTGCGGCGGCGGGGGACGCCGGTGGTGACGGTGCGCGGGGAGCCGGGCGAGCTGGTGCTGTTCCTGTACGGGCGGGGGGCCCGGGCCGCGCTGGTGGCGGAGGGGGTGCCGGAGGCGGTGGAGACGCTGGCGCACGTGCTGCCGCTGCCGGAGCCGTCGGGGTCGCGGGACTGACGGCGCGTCGGTCCGTTCTGTCCGGTCGGTGTGCCAGCCTTGCCGTGACCTGACGGTCCGACGACCCCGTCCCCGCACCTCCAGGAGCGCGCCATGGTGAGCACCGACCTCCGGCCCGGTACGCCGAACCGGATCGACCTCGGCAGTCCGGACCTCGCCGAGTCCGAGCTGTTCTACGGGTCGGTGTTCGGTTGGGAGCTGGAACCGGCCGGACCGGGTGGCCGCGGGTTCTTCCGCGCCGGGGGCCGGCGGGTGGCGTCGCTGGGGCCGCTGTCGGAGGCGGAGGCGCTGCCGTCCTGGACGGTGTGCTTCCGCACGGCGGACGCGGACGCCGTCGCGGCGGCGGTGGAGCGCTCGGGCGGCACGGTGCGGGTCCGGCCGGCGGGGCTGCCGGGGCAGGGGCGGTCCGCGCAGTTCACCGATCCGGTCGGCGGCCGGTTCGCGGTGTGGCAGTCCGAGGGGGCGGCGGAGGTCGTCGCGGGGGCGGAGGGCGGGCCGGGCACGCTGTGCTGGGTGGAGTTGCACACCCCGGACGTGCCGGGGTCGCTGCGGTTCTACCGGGGCCTGTTCGACTGGCGGGCCCGGGCTTCCGAGCTGCCGGGGGTGGAGTACACGGTGCTGGGCCCGGCGGCGGGGCCGGCGGACTTCGGCGGGGCCACCGGCGTGCACCCGCGGGTGGACGTGGGCTGGCTGGTGCACTTCGCGGTGGCGGACGCGCTGCTGGCCACCGACGAGGTGCGGCGCGCGGGCGGCAGCATCCTGGTGCCGCCGGAGCCGGTGCCGACGGTGGGCCGGGTCGCGGTGCTGGCGGATCCGTTCGGCGCCCAGTTCGCGATCCTGGAGCCGGAACCCCGCCGCTAGGCCCGGTCCGGTCGATCTTGTCGGATCGGCGCGCGGCACCGGGCCCCGCCGGCTGGGGCCGGGCTCGGAACCCCGCCGGCCGGTCGGCGCGGCGGGGCCCGGCGGGGTCTCAGCGGACGGGGTGGCCGGTGGTCCGGAGTTCGTCCTTGACCTGGCCGATGGTCAGGTCGCCGAAGTGGAAGACGCTGGCGGCGAGGACGGCGTCGGCGCCGGCGTCGACCGCGGGGGCGAAGTCGGCGAGCTTGCCGGCGCCGCCGGAGGCGATGACCGGGATGGTGACGGCCTTGCGGGCGGCCCGGATCATCTCCAGGTCGTAGCCGTCCTTGGTGCCGTCGGCGTCCATCGAGTTGAGCAGGATCTCGCCGGCGCCGAGTTCGGCGGCGCGCACCGCCCACTCGATGGCGTCCAGGCCGGTGCCGCGGCGGCCGCCGTGGGTGGTGACCTCGAAGCCGGAGGCGGTCTCGGTGCCCTCGGGGCAGCGGCGGGCGTCGACCGAGAGGACGAGCACCTGGCGGCCGAAGCGCCGGGCGATCTCGCGGATCAGTTCGGGGCGGGCGATGGCGGCGGTGTTGACGCCGACCTTGTCGGCGCCGGCCCGCAGCAGCTTGTCGACGTCCTCGACGGCGCGGACGCCGCCGCCGACGGTGAGCGGGATGAAGACCTGCTCGGCGGTGCGGCGGACCACGTCGTAGGTGGTCTCCCGGGAGCCGGAGGAGGCGGTGATGTCGAGGAAGGTCAACTCGTCGGCGCCCTGGGCGTCGTAGAGCTTGGCGAGTTCGACCGGGTCCCCGGCGTCGCGGAGGTTCTGGAAGTTGACGCCCTTGACGACGCGTCCGGCGTCCACGTCCAGGCAGGGGATGACGCGTACTGCGAGTGTCACTGCTGGGTGCCTTCCAAAGTGCGGGCCAGGCCGGGCCGGTGGGCCTCGACCTCGACCTCGACCATCATCCGGGAGTCGGTGAGGCCCTGGACGACCACCATGGTGGTGACCGGGCGGACCTCGCCGAAGAGTTCCTCGTGCGCGCGGCCGACCTCGTCGCGGTCCCGGACGTGGGTGAGGTACAGCCGGGTGCGGACCACGTCGGCGGCGGTGAGTCCGTAGCGGTCGAGCGCGCCGAGGGCCGTCCGGAAGGCGGCCAGCGTCTGCTCGTACGGGTCGCCCTCGGCAGCGGCGTCGCTGTCGTCGAGGGCGGTGCAGCCCGCGACCAGGACGAAGTCCCCGGCCACCACCGCCCGGGAGAATCCGTACTGGTCCTCGTAGGGGGACCGCTCGGACGGGCGGGCGGCGGTGGTCGGGGTCTCGTCGGTCATCGGGACACAGCCTCCAGGGCCTCTTCGAGGGTGAACTTCTGCTCGTAGAGCGCCTTCCCCACGATCGAGCCCTCGACGCCCTCCGGTACCAGGGTGGCGATGGCACGCAGGTCGTCGAGGGACGACACGCCGCCGGAGGCGACGACGGGCCGGTCGGTGGCGGCGCAGACGTCGCGCAGCAGCTGCAGGTTGGGGCCGGTCAGGGTGCCGTCGCGGTTGACGTCGGTGACCACGTAGCGGGCGCAGCCCTCGGCGTCGAGGCGGGCCAGCACGTCGTAGAGCTGGCCGCCGTCGCGGGTCCAGCCGCGGCCGCGCAGGGTGGTGCCGACCACGTCGAGGCCGACGGCGATCTGGTCGCCGTGCTCGGCGATGACCTTGGCGACCCACTCGGGGCTCTCCAGGGCGGCGGTGCCGAGGTTGACCCGGGTGCAGCCGGTGGCGAGGGCGGCGGCGAGCGACTCGTCGTCGCGGATGCCGCCGGACAGCTCGACCTTGATGTCGAGGCGGCCGGTGACCTCGCGGAGCAGCTCGCGGTTGCTGCCGGTGCCGAAGGCGGCGTCGAGGTCGACCAGGTGCAGCCACTCGGCGCCGGCGCTCTGCCAGGCGAGGGCGGCGGCGAGCGGCTCGCCGAAGGAGGTCTCGGTGCCGGAGGCGCCCTTGACCAGGCGGACCGCCTGGCCGTCGCGGACGTCGACGGCGGGCAGCAGTTCGAGGCGGTTGGTCATGTTCTGAAGGACTCTTCCGTCGTCAGAGGGTGTCGACCCAGTTGGTCAGCAGGGCGGCGCCGGCGTCGCCGGACTTCTCGGGGTGGAACTGGGTGGCCCACAGCGGGCCGTTCTCCACGGCGGCGACGAACGGCTGTCCGTGGGTGGCCCAGATCACCTTGGGGGCGCGGATCTTCTCGGAGTGCGTCTCCAGCACCCAGTGCCGCACGCCGTAGGAGTGCACGAAGTAGAACCGGGTGTCGGGGTCCATCCCGGCGAACATCCGGGTGTCCGCCGGGGCGTCGACGGTGTTCCAGCCCATGTGCGGGACGATCGGGGCGTCCAGCGGCTCGACCACGCCGGGCCACTCGTCGCAGCCGGCGGTCTCGACGCCGTGCTCGACGCCCTTCTCGAACAGGATCTGCATGCCGACGCAGATGCCGAGCACCGGGCGGCCGCCGGCCAGCCGGCGGCCGATGATCTGTTCGCCGCGGACCGCCTTGAGGCCGCGCATGCACGCCTCGAAGGCGCCGACGCCGGGCACCAGCAGGCCGTCGGCGTCCAGCGCCCGCTGGAAGTCCGAGGTGACGGTGACGTTCGCGCCGGTGCGTTCGACGGCGCGCTGGGCGGAGCGCAGGTTGCCGGAGCCGTAGTCCAGCACCACCACGTTCTTGGACATCTGTGGGTCTCCTAGGGGCGCGCGGCTAGAGGCGCATGACGCCGGCGGCCAGGCACATGGCCGAGGCGAAGCCGAGGACGAGGATGACGCCCTTGGGCAGCTTCTGCTTCCAGAACGACCAGACGCCGCCCGCGAAGAAGAGCCCGAGGATGATGAACAGCGTGGCCATCAGAGCGCGCCCTTGGTGGACGGCAGGATGCCCGCGGCGCGCGGGTCGCGCTCGGAGGCGTAGCGCAGCGCCCGGGCGAGGGCCTTGAACTGGCACTCGACGATGTGGTGGGCGTTGCGGCCGTACGGCACGTGCACGTGCAGGGCGACCTGGGCCTGGGCGACGAAGGACTCCAGGATGTGCCGGGTCATCGTGGTGTCGTACGCGCCGATCATCGGGGCGATGTTCTCGGGCTCGGTGTGCACCAGGTACGGGCGGCCGGAGAGGTCGACGGTGACCTGGGCGAGCGACTCGTCCAGCGGGACGGTGCAGTTGCCGAAGCGGTAGATGCCGACCTTGTCGCCGAGCGCCTGCTTGAAGGCGGCGCCGAGCGCGAGGGCGGTGTCCTCGATGGTGTGGTGGGTGTCGATGTGCAGGTCGCCCTCGGTCTTGACGGTGAGGTCGAAGAGGCCGTGGCGGCCGAGCTGGTCGAGCATGTGGTCGTAGAACCCGACGCCGGTGGAGACGTCCGTCTTGCCGGTGCCGTCGAGGTCGATCTCGACCAGGACGGAGGTCTCCTTGGTGGTGCGTTCGACGCGGCCGATGCGGGACATTCGGGGTTACAGCTCCTTGCTCAGGGAGGAGACGGCGCTCAGGAAGGCGTCGTTCTCGGCGGGGGTGCCGGCGGTGACGCGCAGCCAGCCGGGGACGCCGTTGTCGCGGATCAGCACGCCCTGGTCGAGGACGGCCCGCCACGCCGCGTGGGTGTCGGCGAAGCGGCCGAACTGGATGAAGTTGGCGTCGGACTCGGTGACCTCGAAGCCCAGCTCGCGCAGGGCGAGCACCACCCGGTCGCGCTCGGACTTCAGCCGGTCGACGTAGCCGAGCAGGGTGTCGGTGTGCTCCAGGCAGGCCAGCGCGGTGGCCTGGGTGACGGCCGAGAGGTGGTAGGGCAGCCGGACCAGCTGGACCGCGTCCACCACGGCCGGGTCGGCGGCCAGGTAGCCGAGCCGCAGGCCGGCCGCGCCGAACGCCTTGGACATGGTGCGGCTGATCACCAGGTTGGGGCGGCCCGCCAGCAGCGGCAGCAGCGAGGCGCGGTGCGAGAACTCGACGTACGCCTCGTCGACGACCACCATGCTGGGCCCGGCGGCCTGCGCGGCCTCGTACAGGGCGAGCACGGTGTCCGCCTCGACGGCGGTGCCGGTCGGGTTGTTCGGCGAGCAGACGAACACCACGTCCGGGCGGAGCTCGGCGATCGCCGCGCGGGCCGCGTCCAGGTCGATGGTGAAGTCGGCGTTGCGCGGGCCGGAGACCCAGGCGGTGCCGGTGCCGCGGGCGATCAGGGCGTGCATCGAGTATGAGGGCTCGAAGCCGATCGCGGTGCGGCCGGGCCCGCCGAAGGTCTGCAGCAGCTGCTGGAGCACCTCGTTGGAGCCGTTGGCGGCCCAGACCTGGTCCTTGCCCACCTCGAAGCCGGTGGTGTCGGTGAGGTACTGCGCCAGGCCGGTGCGCAGCTCGACCGCGTCCCGGTCCGGGTAGCGGTTGAGGTGGCGGGCGGCCTCGGCGACCCGCTCGGCGATCCGGGCCACCAGCGGCTCGGGCAGCGGGTACGGGTTCTCGTTGGTGTTGAGCTGGACGGGCACGTCCAGCTGCGGTGCGCCGTACGGGGACTGGCCGCGCAGTTCGTCCCGGATGGGCAGGTCGTCGATCTTGGTCACGCGCCGGGTACCGTCCAGTCGAATCGGGCTTTGACAGCGTCGCCGTGGCCGGGCAGGTCCTCGGCCGCGGACAGGTTGACCACGTGCGCGGCGATGCCGGCCAGCGCGGCGCGGTCGTACTCGACCACCTGGACGCCGCGCAGGAAGGTCTGCACGGACAGGCCGGAGGAGTGGCAGGCGCAGCCGCCGGTGGGCAGCACGTGGTTGGAGCCGGCCGCGTAGTCGCCCAGCGAGACCGGGGTGAAGCGGCCGAGGAAGATCGCGCCCGCGTTGCGGACCCGCTCGGAGACGGCGTGCGGCTCGGCGGTCTGGATCTCCAGGTGCTCGGCGGCGTAGGCGTTGACCACCGTGAGGCCCTGCTCCAGGTCGTCGACCAGGATGATGCCGGACTGCGGGCCGCCGAGCGCCTCGGCCACCCGCTCGGAGTGCTTGGTCCGGGCGACCTGGGCCTTCAGTTCGGCCTCGACCGCGTCGGCCAGCAGCGGCGAGGCGGTGACCAGCACGGAGCCGGAGGTCGGGCCGTGCTCGGCCTGGCTGATCAGGTCGGCGGCGACCTCCGCGGCGTCCGCGGTGTCGTCGGCGAGGACCATGATCTCGGTCGGGCCGGCCTCCGAGTCGATGCCGATCCGGCCCGCGAACAGGCGCTTGGCGGCGGCGACGTAGATGTTGCCGGGGCCGGTGACCAGGTTGACCGGGGCGCACTCCTCGGTGCCGAGGGCGAACATCGCCACCGCCTGGGCGCCGCCGACCGCGTACACCTCGTCGACGCCGAGCAGCGCGCAGGCGGCCAGGATGGTCGGGTGGACGCGGCCGCCGAACGCCTTCTGCGGCGGCGAGGTGACGGCGATGCCGGCCACCCCGGCCTCCTGGGCGGGCACCACGTTCATCACCACGGAGGACGGGTAGACCGCGAGGCCGCCGGGCACGTAGAGGCCGACCCGGTCGACCGGCACCCAGCGCTGGGTGACGGTGCCGCCGGGCACCACCTGGGTGGTGTGGCCGACCCGGCGCTGGTCGGAGTGGACGGCGCGGGCGCGGCGGATCGACTCCTCCAGCGCGGCGCGGACCGCCGGGTCCAGCTGCTCCAGGGCCTCGGCGATCTGCCCGGCCGGGACGCGGGTGGACTCCAGCCGGACGCCGTCGAAGCGCTCGGTGATCTCGATCAGCGCCGCGACCCCGCGATGGCGCACGTCCTCGGCGATCGGCCGCACCTTCTCCAGGGCGGCTTCGACGTCGAACTCGGCACGGGGCAGCACGTCGCGCGGGTCCGTGGAGGAGCCGCGGAGGTCGATTCGAGAGATCACAGGCCCAAGTGTAAGGAGTGGCGAAAAGCGACAGCCCGGCATTTCAGTCCGTGATACGAAGGGTGAGACGAAACCAAGATCAACAGGGGGAGCCGTGGAGCAGGCGCCGGACGACTGGACCGACACCGAGCGCGGCCTGTGGGACGCCTTCCGGCAGGGCGAGGTGTACGACCTGCGGGCCGGGCGCGGCCGCGCCCGGCTCCTGCTGCCCGCCCCCGTCGGCCGGACCGTCCGCCCCGACGGGGAGGAGCACGGCCCGGACGACCCGTTCGCCGCCGGGGAGTGGGGCCCGGAGCGCACCGTCCGGGCCGAGGTGATCGCCCGGCTGCTGCTGCACGGCCCCGCCGCCGCCCCCGGCAAGGTCACCGCGCTCAAGCTCACCGGCGCCCGGATCACCGGCGAGTTCACCCTGGCCGGCGGCCGGATCGACTGCTACGTCGAGTTCCAGCTCTGCCGCTTCGAACGCAAGCTGCTGCTCTCCGAGGCCACCGCCGGCACCCTGCGGATCGTCTCCTGCGCCCTCCCCCGGCTGGAGGCGTCCCGGCTGGCCAGCGAGGGCGACGTGCACCTCGCCCGCTGCGGCATACCCGGCGGCGTCCGGCTCACCGACGCCCGGATCGGCACCGACCTGCTGCTCAACCAGTCCGCCGTCGGCCCCGACGCGTACGGGCGGGCGGTGTCCGCCGACGGGATCTCCGTCAACCAGGACTGCGAGGCCGAACGCCTGGACCTGCTCGGCGAGTTGAGCCTGCGCTCGGCCCGGATCGGCGGCCGGCTCTCGCTCCGCGGCGGCTCGCTGCGGGCCGCCGGCCCGGACAACCCGAACGCGATCAACGCGGCCCGGATCACCGTCGGCCACACCCTGTACCTGTCCGGCTCGGAGGACGCCAACTGGTCCGGCTCGCGCACCGTCTACGGCTCCGGCTACGGCGGCTCCACCGTCGCCGCCCCCTACCGGGACACCACCCACACCCCGTTCCGCTCCTGGGGCCGGATCCGGCTCTCCGACGGCCGCTTCGAGAACGCCGTGCTGATCACCAACGCCGAGTTCCACCTCGGCGAGGGCGAGGAGCTCACGCTCAGCCGGATCCAGACCCCCGAACTGCGCTTCACCTGCGACACCCCGCCCACCGGCGCCGTCAGCCTCAACCGGGCCCGGATCGGCAACCTGGTCGACGCCCCCGCCGCCTGGCCCACCGAGCACCACGTCTCGCTCACCGGCTTCAGCTACGAGTCGCTGCGCCCCGCCGAGCCCTTCCCGCTGGAGCGCCGGATCGCCTGGGTCGACTCCGGCCGGGAGTTCCGCCCCGAGGCGTACGAGCAGCTCGCCGCCGCGCTGCGCCGCGACGGCGCCGACGAGGACGCCCGCACCGTCCTGTACGCCAAGCAGCGCCGCCGCCGGCGCACCCTGCCGCTGCCCGGCCGGGTCTGGGGCCACCTGCAGGACGCCGCCGTCGGCTACGGCTACCGGCCCGGCCGGGCCGCCGCCTGGCTGGTCATCGCCTGGGTGCTCGGCACCGCCTACTTCGCCGCGCACCGGCCCGCTCCCGTCAAGGCCGACGAGCACGTGCTGTGGAACCCCGCCCTGTACGCGGCCGGCAAGGTCCTGCCGCTGATCGACCTCGGCCAGAACGGCTGGGACCCCGACCGCCCCGGCCAGTGGGTCGCCACCGCCCTGGTGCTGACCGGCTGGGTGCTCGCCACCACCGCCGTCGCGGGCGTCACCAGGCTGCTCCAGCGCGGCTGACACCCCGGCGGCGGACAACTGCGGCGCGGCGGCGGCCCGCCGCCAACTACGCTGTGCGCCGTGACTGATCGGCTCCCGCTCTTCCCGCTGAACACGGTCCTGTACCCGGGCCTGGTGATGCCCCTGCACGTCTTCGAGGAGCGCTACCGCGACCTGGTCGCCGACCTGCTCAAGCAGCCCGAGGACGCACCCCGCCGCTTCGGCGTGGTCGCCATCAAGGACGGCCGGGAGACCGCGCCCGTCCGCGAACTCGACGCCCCCGCAGGCCCGTTGGACGGCATCGGCACCCCCGGCGGCGACCCGCTGGACGCCCTCTACCCGGTCGGCTGCGTCGCCGACGTGGCCTCCGTCCGGGAGCAGCCCGAGGGCCGCTACGAGCTCCTCGTCACCGGCACCACCCGGTTCCGGCTGCGCGCCCTCGACGCCACCGGCCCCTACCTGGTCGGCGAGGTCTCGGTGCTGCCCGAGGAGCCCGGCGAGGGCTCCGGCGCGCTCGCCGCCGGGGTCGAGCGGGCCTTCCGGACCTACCAGAAGCGGCTGGCCGGGGCCCGCGAGGCCAGCCTGAGCGGCGAACCCGACCTCCCCGACGACCCGCAGGTGCTCTCCTACCTGGTCGCCGCCGCCGCCGCGCTGCCGGTCAAGGTCAAGCAGGAGCTGCTCGCCTGCCCCGACACCGCCCAGCGGCTGACCCGCGAACTCGCCCTGCTCCGGCACGAGAGCGCGGTCCTGGCGAAACTCCCCTCCCTGCCCGCCGTCGACCTCACCCGCCAGGCGTTCAGCCCCAACTGAGGACCGCCCCGAGGACCACCGAGGACCACCCCTTGGCCAAGAAGAAGACCGCCGGCGGCACCCCCGCCACCGTCGCCCTCGACACCGCCGGCGTCCCGTTCACCCTGCACGAGTACGCCCACGACCCGGCCGCCGCCTCCTACGGCGCCGAGGCCGCCGAGGCGATGGGCGTCCCGCCCGACCGGGTGTTCAAGACCCTGCTCGCCGAGGCCGACGGCGCCCTCGCCGTCGCCGTCGTCCCGGTCTCCGGGCAGCTCGACCTGAAGGCGCTGGCCGCCGCGCTCGGCACCAAGCGCGCCGTGATGGCCGACCCGGCCGCCGCCGAACGCTCCACCGGCTACGTGGTCGGCGGCATCTCCCCGCTCGGCCAGCGCCGCAGGCTCCGCACCGTGGTCGACTCCGGCGCGCTGGCCCACCCCACCGTCTTCGTCTCGGCGGGCAAGCGCGGCGCCGAGGTCGAACTCGCCCCGGCCGACCTGGTCCGCCTCACCGCCGCGCTCACGGCCCCCATCGCCAGGGGCTGAGCCGGGGGCCGGGCGCGAGGGCCCGGCGGCCCGACAGCCACTGCCGCCCGGCGGCTACTCCTACTCGGCGGCTACTGCTGCTCGGCCGGGGGCTCGGGCCGGGCCGGTTTCCGCAGCGACGGGCCCGGCTCCGGCTCCGGCGCGCCCTGCTCGACCTGCTCGGCCCGCTGCTGCACCGGCTCCTCCGCCGGCTGCGGCACCGACTCCGGCTCCGGCTGCTGCACCGGCTCCGGCTCCGGCGCCGGCTCGGTCTTCCGGAACGACACCGGCTGCCAGGGCGCCTGCGCCGGGTCCGGGGCGGCCCAGTACGGGGGACGGTCGGGCTCGCGCTTGCCGAAGGTCGCGGAGAGGAAGAGCAGCACGATCATCGCCGTCATCGGCCAGACCATCAGCGCCCCCTTCGCCGAGAGTTCGAGCGGCCCGTCGAAGGTGCCGCCGTTGCCGACGGCCCGCGCGTGCGCCCGCAGGTCGGAGGTGGCACCGAGGTGGGTGCCGAGCTTCCAGGCGACGAACGAGCCGAGCAGGCCGCCCGCGGCGAGGCCGACGGCGACCCCGATGCCGCCGCCGCGGGCCCGGGTCCACAGGAACGCGCCCAGCGCGGTGAGCAGCCCGAGGCCCAGCCCGAGCAGCGAGAAGACGCCGACCGCGCCGATCAGCTCCTCGCCCTCGGGGTCGCGGTAGAGGATGTGGTTGTCCTGGACGGCGTAGCCGACCCGGGGGGCGAGCCAGAGCCAGAGCAGCCCGAGGACCACGCCGAGGACCGCCCCGACGGCGGTGATGACCGCTCCGATCTGCAGCTCGGGGCCGAGCGGCGGCCTCGCGGGGGCGGGCGGCTGCAACGGGAGGACCGGGGGGTGGGGAGTGGGCCCGGACGGGTTGCCCGCAGGTGTGTTCGGTACGGTCACGACCCCATCGTTTCATGCGCACCTGAGAAGCCGCCGGTCTCCACCCGACAACTCCCCCGGAGCCCGCCGTCAGCGCGCCGCGCGCCGGTAGGCCCAGGTGGCGAGGGTGAGCGAGACCAGGCCGACGGCGGCGCAGACGCCGAGGTCGAGGACGATCCGGGCCCAGTCGGGGTGCGGGGCGAAGGTGAGCGCGAAGGCGTCGACGCCGTAGCTGGAGGGGAGCAGGTCGCGGAGCCACTGGACCGGCTCGGGGAGCCGGGAGGCGGGCAGGACGCCGAGCAGCAGGGCGGCGGACATGCCGAGCTGTCCGGCGAGGGTGGCGAGTTCCTGGCGGGGGGCGAGCAGGCCGAGCGCGGCGCCGAGCCCGGCCAGCGCGGCGCCGGAGAGCGGGATGACGGCCAGCAGGATCCACATCCGGGCGAACGGCAGCTCGAACATCCAGCTGCCGATGCCGGCGGTGACGAAGACGCCGGGGACGGTGAAGGAGGCGTACGCGGCGGCGGTGCCGAGCACCACGGAGGCGGGCGGCACCGGGAGGGTCGCGTAGTGGTCGAGGCCGCCGGTGGCGCGCAGCTTGCCGAAGTACTGGGCGAGCAGGTTGAGCGCGACGAAGGCGACGACCAGGACGGCGGAGCCGGCCACCACGGCGTGCGCGGAGGGGTTGTCGCCGGGGTCGACGACGCCGCGCATCATGACCAGGATGCCGACGGACTGGAAGGTGGCGACGAACAGCAGCGGGATCCGGGAGACCTTGGCGCGGGCCAGCTGGGCCCGGTAGACGGCGGCCAGCGCGGGCAGCAGCCGGGCGGCGGGGGCGAGCGGGGCGGGCCCGGTGGCGACGGCGGGGGCGTCGAGCAGGGTCATCGGGCGAGTCCTCCGGTGCGGCCGCCGAGGCGGAGGTAGGCGTCCTCCAGGGTGGGGGTGGCGAGGGTGAAGTCGTCGAGGGCGGCGAAGGCGGGGCCGGTGGTGACGGCGGCGACCAGTTCGCGGGCCTCGTCGGGGGTGGTGCGCAGGGTCCAGCGGCGGCCGGTGCGCTCGGCGCGTTCGGCGAGCGCGGCGACGGCGGGGACGCCCAGCGGGGCGTCGGTGCGCCAGACCAGGTCGAGCCGGACGTGGCCGTCGACCAGGGCCTTGAGGCCGCCGGGCGTGTCACAGGCGATGACCCGGCCGGCGTCGATCACGGCGACCCGGTCGAGGACGGTCTCGGCCTCGATGACGTTGTGGGTGACCAGCAGCACGGTGGTGCCGCGTTCGGCGCGGCGGCGGTCGACGGCGCTCCAGACGGCGCGGCGGGCGACCGGGTCCATGCCGGTGGTGGGTTCGTCCAGGACCAGCAGCGGGCGTTCGCCGATCAGGACGGCGGCGAAGCAGGCGAGGCGGCGCTGGCCGCCGGAGAGCTTGGCGAGCGGGCGGTGGGCGAGCGCTTCGAGGCCGAGTTCGGTGATCGCGTCGGCGGTCTCGGCGCGGGCGGCGGCGCGGGACAGGCCGCGCAGGCGTCCGGTGGTCTCGGCGGCCAGCGCGACGGTGAGCTCGTCGAGGGCGGTGGACTCCTGGCCGAGGTAGCCGAGCAGCCGGGCGGCCCGTTCGGGGTGCCGGACGACGTCGTGGCCGAGCAGGTCGACGCGGCCGGCGTCGGGGCGGAGCAGGCCGGTGAGCTGGCGCACCAGGGTGGACTTGCCAGCGCCGTTGGGCCCGAGCAGGCCGAAGACCTCGCCGCGGTGGACGACGAGGTCGATGCCGTCGTTGGCCCTGACCTCGGCGCCGCCCGTCCGGTAGGTCTTGACCAGGCCGCTGACCGTGCAGCAGCTCTGCGGTGGCTTGCTCACGACGGAAGACTCTACGCGCCGTAAGGGGCGTTCCGGACACGCGGGGTCCGGATGGCGGCCGGGGCGTCAGCGGTCCTCCAGCGCCCCCGCGGGCTGCCGGGCGTCGGGGACGCGGGCCGCGAGCTCCTTCCAGAACCCCTCCCGGATCGCGTACCTGTCCTGCTCGTCGATCTGGTCCTCCTTGTGCGCGAGCAGCCCGAAGCGGGCGGCGTAGCGCAGCAGTTCGCCGTCCAGCCGGTGCGGGATGCGCGGGTGGTCGGTCCACAGCAGCGCGGGGCGGTCGGTGTCGGCGAGGCGGTCGAGCCAGCGGCGGGCGAAGACCTGGCCGACCTCCTGCGGGTCGCCGCCGACGCTGGTGATGTCCTCCTCGCGGTCGGCCCAGCGCTGGGCGGAGGTGGTGAGCCGGTCCAGGGTGGGCAGGGCGTCGGCGGCGGTGGCGGTGTCGGCCCGGTCGACCAGGCCGCGGTCGGAGGACCAGCGCAGCACCGGCCCGGTGGGGGCTGGGACGGGGGCGGCCGGGGCGGGGGGCGGGCCGGTGGCGGCGCGCCCGGCCAGGTCCTTGGGGGTGGGGATGACCCGCAGCGGGGTGCCGCGGACCGGGGCGGCGGCGGCCGCGGCGGCGGGGGC
>NZ_JBSGET010000170.1:0-16506 GCF_053603035.1 Kitasatospora sp. NPDC004272
GGCGCCGAGTCCGGCCAGCCGGTGCAGCGAGGCGATCGCCTGGGCCCGGTCGGTGTTGAACACGCCCAGCATGGTCTCCCCCATGTTGGCCGCCGAACCCCGGCGACACCAACGCCGACGCCCACGCCGCCCACGCCGCCCCGGCGACCGGGGGGCCCGGCCGGGGCCGCCCGGACCTCACCCGCGGCCCCGTGCTGCGCTCCGTCCTCGGCTTCGCCGTGCCCCTCACCCTGTCCAACCTCCTCCAGCAGACGTACCTGCTCGCCGACGGCGCCGTCCTCGGCCACTGGGTCGGCGTCGACGCCCTGGCCGCCGCCGGGGTCGTCCAGCCGGTCTACCTCCTCGCGGACGGCGTCTTCCTGGGCCTGACCACCGGCTTCGCCATCCGCCTCGCGCGCTTCACCGGCGAGCGCTCCCGGCGCGGCCCCGCGACCGTGGCCACCGCCCTGGCGCTGGCCACGGCGGTGTGGGCGGCGCTGTGCTTCCTGGTGGTCCAGGGCGCCGGCGACACCCTGCTGCGGCTCACCGGGGCGCGCGGCGCGGTCCTGCACGACGCCGGGGTGCTGCTGTCGACGCTCGGCTACGGCTTCCCGTCCGTGTTCGCGGTCTCCGCCGTCTTCGCGCTGCTGCGCGGCCTGGGCGACTCCCGCGCCCAGATGCGGCTGATGATCGGCAGCAGCCTGGCCAACGCCGTCCTGGCCTGGTTCTACGTCGTGGTGCTCCACCTGGGGGTGGCCGGCGCGGGCCTCGCGACGGTCACCGCCGCCACCGGCACCGCCGTCACCGGGCTGCTGCTGCTCCGCCGCCGGGGCGGGCTGTCCCCGCGCCGCTCGCTCGGCCGGGCGGGCGTGCGGGCCGAGGCGGTGGCCGGGCTGCGCCTGGGCCTGCCCGGGGCCGCCCAGCAGCTGCTGATCGCGCTGGGCATCGTGGCGCTGATCCGGATCGTCGCCCCGCTCGGCCCGTCGCTGCTCGCGGCGGTCACCGTGGTGGGCCGGCTGGAGTTCTTCGCCGCCACCGCGTTCCTCGACCTGTCCGGCGCGCTCACCGTCTTCGTCGCCCAGAACCTCGGCGCCGGACGGCCCGACCGGGTCCGCCGCGCCGTCCGCCGGGCGCTGCCCTTCACGCTGGCGCTGGCGCTCGCCGTCAGCCTCGCCGTCGTCCTGCTGCGCCCCGTGATCGCCGCGGCCGCCACCACCGACCCCGCCACCCGGGAGCTGGTGGAGCGCTACGTCCTGGTCACCTACCCGTGCTTCGCCCTGTACGCCGTCACGGCCGTCGTGCACGGCGCGCTCAACGGCGCCGGCCGCACCGTCGTGCCGCTGGTGTGCACCCTGGTGTCGTTCGTCGCCGTGCGCCTGCCGCTGTCGTACCTGCTGCGGGTGCGGCACGGCGCCGACGGCGTCATGTGGGCGGTCGACCTCGGCTGGATCGTCGGCGCGCTGTACACCGCGGTCGCCGTCCGCGGCCACCTGCGCCGCCGGCCGGCCGGGCCGCCCGCGCTGCCCGGGATCCCGTGGCGGCGGGTGCTGGCGCCGCTGCTGTGCGCCTGCGCCGTCCTGCTGGCCACCGCCGGCCGGTACGGCTACTTCCGCGACGAGCTGTACTGGCTCGCCTCCGCGCGCCACCTGGCCGCCGGCTACGACGACCAGCCGCCCCTGGTGCCGCTGATCGTCGCCGCCGAGACCTGGCTCGGCGGCGACTCGGTGCGGGTCGTGCGCATCGCGCCGATGCTGTTCGCGGTCGGCACCGCGCTGATGTCGGTGCTGTGCGCCAGGGAGCTGGCCGGGGCGGACGAGGAGCGCTCGCACCGGGCCCAGCAGATCGCCGCGGTCGCCGTCTCGGCCTCGGTGCTGGTGCTCGTCGAGGGGCACCTGTTCACCACCGCCACCTCCGGCCTGTTCTTCTGGTCGGCGGCGATCTGGCTGGTGCTGCGGTTCCTGCGCACCGGCGACCGCCGGCTCTGGTACGGCTTCGGCGCCGTGCTGGGCCTCGGGATGCTCAACAACGACACCATCGTGATGGTGCCGCTGTCGCTGCTGGTCGCCGCGCCGCTCACCGGCCGCGCCCGGCTGCTGCGCGAGCCCGCCGTCTGGCTGTCCGTGCTGCTGGCCCTCGTCATCGCCTCGCCGGACCTGGTCTGGCAGGCCGCGCACGGCTGGCCGCAGTTCACGATGGCCGGCCACCTGTCCACCTGGGCCAAGCGGTTCACCGCCCTGCCGCTGCAGCTGGAGGCCGCCACCGCGCTCAGCTGGCTTTGGGTGGTGGGCTGGCGGCTGACCTGGCGGGACGCCCGCTACCGGCTGCTGGCCGTCGGGTACGCGGTGACCCTGGCGATCGTGGTGGTCTCCGGCGGCAACTTCTACTACCCCATGGGCTGGTACCCGCTGCTGCTCGGCGCCGGGGCCGTCCGGCTGGCCGACCGCTGGCCGACCGGGCGGCGGTGGTTCGCCGCCTCCGCCGCGGCCGCCGCGGCGGTCACCCTCGCGCTGGGGCCGCCGCTGCTGCCGGTGTCCGTCTACCGGCACCTGACCGCGGTCAACCCCTTCAACGCCGACTCCATCGGCTGGGACCGGCTCGCCCGGGACGTGGCCGCGGTGGAACGCCGGCACCCCGGCGCCACCCTGCTCGCCGTCAACTACGGCGAGGCCGGCGCCCTGGCCCACTACGGTCCCGCCCTCGGCCTGCCCACCGTCTACGCCGACCACAACGGGTACCGCCACTTCGGCCGGCCCACCGGTGTCTCCGGCACCACCATCGCCGTCGGCTACGGCCCGCAGGCCCTGCAACCGTACTGGGACAGCTGCGTCGTCGCCGGGCACGTCGACAACGGCCGGGGCGTCCCCAACATCGAGCAGGGCCTGCCGATCCTGGTGTGCACCGGGCAGAAGTACTCCTGGGAGGAGTTGTGGCCGCTGCTCAAGCACTACGACTGACGTCCGGGGCCGCCGTCCCCGGGCCCGGGCCCGGGCGCGGGCCCGGGGCTCCGGGCGACGGCTCAGTCCCGGACGGCCTCGCGGTCGGCGGCCCGGGCGGCCTCGCGGTCGGCGGCCAGCACGATGGCGTCGAGCAGGCCCGGGAAGGCCAGCTCCAGTTCGTCCCGGCGGAGCGTGTTGATCTTCGAAGTGCCCTCGTAGTACTGCCGGATGACGCCGGACTGCCGCAGCACCCGGAAGTGGTGGGTGCCGGTGGTGCGGGTCACCGTGATGTCGAAGGTGCCGCAGGCCTTCTCGCCGGGCGAGCCCGCGATCTGGCGGACGATGCTGCGCCGCACCGGGTCGGCCAGGGCCTCCAGAACGCCCTGCAGGGTGATGTCCCGCGCCTCGGGGTGGTCGGTGATGCGTTCCTCGCTGCTCCGCGCGGCCACTTCGTGCCTCCCTGTTCGACTCGCGGTCCATCCTACGGCCGCTCCTTATGACGATGACCATCAACGTTTGACAGCCATCGTCATATCGGCTTCAGTGGAGACGCGGGGCGGCCAACTCGCGCTCTCCGCACCGATGTGACGTGCCGTCAGCCGTGCGCCCACGGCCCGGCCCGGCCCCGCACCCGCCCCGCTCCGCCCCGCCCGGGCCTCCACGAGGAGATCGATCAGCGATGGCAACTGCCGAGACCAGCACGGTGCCGACCGCCGGCGCCGAGGCGGGCCCGTCGAACGCGTCGAGCGGCCTGAAGATCGCCGCGCTGGCCACCGGCTTCGTGATGGCCACCCTGGACGTCACGATCGTCAACGTCGCCGGGGCGACGCTGCAGGAGCGGCTGCACGCCGGCCTGACCCAGCTGACCTGGATCGTGGACGGCTACCTCCTGTCCTTCGCCTCGCTGCTGATGCTGGCCGGCGGCCTGGCCGACCGCCGGGGCGCGAAGACCGTCTACACCTGGGGCATGGGCCTGTTCGTGCTCGCCTCGCTGGCCTGCGCCCTGTCCCCCTCGGCGGGGTTCCTGATCGCGGCCCGGATGCTCCAGGGGGCGGGCGCGGCGCTCTTCATGCCCAGTTCGCTCTCGCTGCTCGTCGCGTCCTTCCCGGAGAAGCGGCAGCGCACCCGGATGCTCGGCCTCTGGTCGGCGATCGTGGCCACCTCCTCCGGCATCGGCCCGACCCTCGGCGGCCTGATGGTGAGCACCCTCGGCTGGCAGAGCGTCTTCCTGCTGAACCTGCCGATCGGCGTGCTGGGCATGCTGCTGACCCGCCGGTTCATCGCGGCGACCGGGCCCAAGCCGATGAAGGTGACCGTGCCCGGCCACCTGCTCTGGATCGTCGGCCTGGCCTCGGTGAGCTTCGCGCTGATCGAGGGCCCGCAGCTCGGCTGGGCGGCGGGCCCGGTCCTCGCCGCGTACGCCGTCGCCGCGGTCACCGCCGCGGCGCTGGTGCTGCGGGAGCGGCGCACCGGCACCCCGGTGATGCCGTGGCGCCTGTTCGCCTCCCCCGGCTTCTCCGGAGCCAACCTGGTGGGCTTCTGCTTCAACTTCTCGCTGTTCGGCAGCATCTTCCTGCTGGGGCTGTTCTTCCAGCACGCCCAGGGGGCGAGCCCCTTCGTCGCGGGCCTGGAACTGATCCCGATCACGGTCCTGTCGCCGCTGGCGAACGTGGTGTACGCGCGGATCTCCGGCCGGTTCGCCAACGGCCCGCTGCTGACCGTTTTCCTGCTGGTCGCCGGCGTCTCCTCACTGGTCATGACCGCGGTCTCGCCCTCGACGCCCTACTGGCTGATCGCCGTCGGCATCGGCCTGGCCAACCTCGGCTCCGGGATCGTCTCGCCCGGCATGACCGCCGCCCTGGTGGACGCCGCGGGCCCGGCGCACGCCAACACCGCGGGCTCCGTCCTCAACGCCAACCGACAGATCGGCTCGCTGGTCGGCATCGCCGCCGTCGGGGTGGTGCTGCAGGCCACCTCCGACTGGGGCACCGGCGTGGGCGTCGGCTTCCTGCTGATCGGCGCGGTGTACGTGCTCGGCTCCGCGTTCGCCTGGCTGCTGGTGGCCCGCGCCGAGCGCGGGGAGCCCGCCGCGGCCTGAGCGTCCGGGCCGTTCGGGTCCTCCGGGCCGGGGGCGCTCACCGGCGCGCGGTAAGCGCCGCCTAGGCTTGGCCCGAACGAAACCGGACCAAACCGGACCGGGCCGCCCCCGGACCGCACCCGGACCGCCGCTCGCGCGGCCCCGGTCGGCGCGGACGAAGGCTCGGCATGGACGAAAGCGGGGCCGCCCGATGGGCGACGGCATGACGGGGATGCACCACCACGGAGGCGGACCACTCCCACCCTTCTCCTTCTCCCGGGCCCTGGAGTGGTCGCCGGACTGGCCCTACCTGGTGTTCTGCGCGCTCGCCCTCGGCCTGTACCTGGCGGGCGCCGTCCGGCTGTGGCGGCGCGGCGACAAGTGGCCGGTCGGCCGGGTGATCGCCTGGACGGCCGGCGTCGGCACCGTGCTGCTGGTCACCAACACCGGCCTGAACGACTACGGCATGGTGCTGTTCAGCGCGCACATGATGCAGCACATGGTGCTGTCCATGCTCTCCCCGATCCTGCTGCTGCTGGGCGGCCCGATCACCCTCGCGCTGCGCGCCCTGCGCCCGGCCCGCAAGGGCAGCGGCAAGGGCCCGCGCGAACTGCTGGTCGCCCTGCTGCACTCCACCTACGTGCGGGTGATCTCGCACCCGGCGTTCACCATCCCCGCGTTCATCGCCAGCCTGTACGTGCTGTACTTCACGCCGCTGTTCGACTTCCTGATGCAGTACCGGCTCGGGCACCTGGCGATGATGCTGCACTTCCTCGCCGTCGGCCTGCTGTTCTTCTGGCCGATCATGGGCGTCGACCCGGGCCCGCACCGCCCCGGCTTCGTGATGCGGATCATCGAGCTGTTCATGGGCATGCCGTTCCACGCCTTCTTCGGCGTCGCGGTGATGATGGCCTCCGGGCAGCTGGTCTCCACCTTCACCTCCGAACTGGCCCCGCTGGGCACCGACCTGCACGACGACCAGCAGCTGGCGGGCGGCATCACCTGGGCGTTCGGCGAGATCCCCACCGCGATCGTGCTGATCGCGCTCACCCTGCAGTGGGCCAAGTCCGAGGAGCGCCAGGCCCGCCGCCGCGACCGGGCCGCCGACCGCGACGGCGACGCCGAGCTGGAGGCGTACAACCAGTACCTGGCCTCGCTGGACAAGACCGCGAACCGGGCCGCCGGGTAGTCCCGTACGGCACGGCGACTGCGAACCGCGAACCGCCCGGAACGGCTCCCGTTCCGGGCGGTTGCGCGTTCGGGGTGGATCGCGGGTTCCGGGCGGGTTGCGGGTCGCGGGTTCCGGGCGGGTCGCGGGTTCCGGGCGGGACGGTCAGCCGATGCCCTGGCGGTCGGGGGTCAGCGCGAAGGCCCGGTTGTCCTCGTCGCGGACGGACTCGGCGACGGCGCGTTCGAGCAGCGCGCGCTGCAGCAGCAGCGGGGCGCGGCGCCGTTCGGGGGTGATCCGCAGCAGGTCGTCGAGGGCGGCGGCGAGGCGGCGGGTGACCTGGGGCTGGCCGGCGCCGCAGATCCGGACCTCGGTGAAGGCCAGGTCCACGGTGGCCTCCCAGCCCGGCACCGGCTGGACCAGCCGGACCGCGCCGTCCTTGTCGCGGTGGCGCAGCTCGCCGAGGTGGACGGGGGCGAGGACGGCGAGCAGTTGGTGGATCCGGTCGACGGCCTGGACGGCGGTGGTGGGGTCGTTGATCGCCGGGGAGAGCGCCCGGATGGCGATGTCGACGAGCTGGCGGAAGCCGAAGCTGAGGTCCTGGTGCATGGTGCGGTCGACGCCGACGTTCAGCGCGGTGGTGATCCGGCGCGGCCGGGGCGCGCTGCCGCCGACCACGACCACGGTCGGGGTGCCGGGCGCGATGAAGTCGCCGATCCGCGGCACCTGGTACAGCACCGCGTCGTGCCGCCGGGCGACCCGGATCAGCCAGCGGATGTTGACGTCCCGCAGGACGCCGCCGCGCCCCTCGTGCAGCAGCGTCGGCCCCTCGGGCACCGCGCCGGGCGTCGGGCCGAGCTCGGGGGCCAGCCAGCGGTAGTCCTGGAGCACGTGCAGGGACTCCCGGGTGACCCGGTCGATCACGTGCGGGACGCGCAGCAGGCGCATCGTGGCCTGCACGTACAGCACGAACAGCGCCAGGCTGAGCATCACCATGGCGAGCGCGACGATCGTGGAGACGATCGGGACGGAGACGGCGCGGGCCGGGTCGCTGGTGTCGTCGTAGCCGAGCTGGACCAGCAGGGTGTAGACGAAGGTGGCCAGGCAGGTGGCGAAGGTCGCCTTGATCAGGCGGCTGCGCACGTACAGGCGCAGCACCCGGGGGCTGAACTGGCTCGCGCCCATCTGCAGCGAGACCAGCGAGATGGAGAACACCACGCCGATGAAGGTCAGCATCGCCGAACTGACGGTGGAGACGACGCTCTTGGCGGCCGAGCTGAACGACAGCAGGGTGTCGGCGGTCTGCGCGGCGGACGCCTCGGCGAAGATCTCCCGGTCGAGCAGGTCGGTGAGCCCGGCGAGCAGCACCGCCCCGACGCAGGTCAGCAGCGGGGCGAACCAGAACGCCTCGCGCAGGTGCTCGCGCAGCGGCGACAGGGCCCGGTAGCGCGGCCTCCGGCGCGCGCCGGGGTACTGCGCGCCGTGCCGGCCGTCCGCCTGCCCGCCCTGTCCGCCGCTCTGCCCGCCCGCCTGCCCGCTGCTCTGCCCACCGCCCTGCCCGCTGCTCATCGGGTCAGGCTAACGGCGGGTGGGGGCGGTGCCCGGGAGGGACGCGGGGGCGGCGGGGGTCTTTCCCGCGGATGCGATGATCCGGAAACGGGTGGAACGGGTAGATCGTCCGGACGGGGGCGGCGTCCGGCCGTCCGCGACGGAGAGGAGCGGGCATGGACGCCGAAGTGCAGAAGGCCGTCACCGGGCTGGACGAGACGCGGGACAGGCTCCGGGACGAGGTGGTCGCCCCGCTGCGGGCCGGACGGAGCAGGCTCCCGGAGGCGGACGAGCACTCCCTGCTGGGATCGCTGGCGGCCGTGGTGGAGTCGTTGCACGAACTCGCGGACACCGTCGTCGAACGTCAGTACAACAACCGGTTCACCCGATCGGCACGCACCCACCTCGAAGACGCCGCGGATCTGCTGCGCGACCGTGAGAAGGAGTTGGGGCGGAACGCCTGACACCGCCCCCGCACGTCAACGCGTGGTGTGCGCAACGCCGTTGGCGTGCGGGGTCTGACCGGTGAGGCGGCGGGCCCCGGGCGGGGCGAGGAAGTGCGCGGCGGCGGCGGTGTCCTCGACCGTGCCGGGGCGGCCGCCGTGGGTCTCCTCGGTCAGGGCGCGGCGGCGCTCCGCGGGGAGGCCCCCGCCGAGGGAGCCGGTGCCCTCGACGCAGCCCGCCGCGATGACCTTGCGGCCGGCCCCGCGGGGCGCCGACTCGGCCGACAGCGCGGCGTTCCGGGCCGCGCGGGCGCGACCGGTGCCGCCGTCCCCTCCGGCGACGGGCACGGTACGGGGCACCGCGTCCTTCTGCGGTTGCGACTGCTACGTTTAGCACTAAACATAGTCGAGGAGCAGCAGGAGGCAAGCCCATGGCCGAACCGACCGGCGGGGACGAGGACGAGAGCGCGAGCGGGGGCGACAGCGCGAGCGAGGCCGGGGGCGGGGCCGGGGCCGGGAGTTGGGCGCCGGAGGCGCACTCGGCGGCGGCGATCGCCGCCGCCTGGCAGCGGGAACGGCCCGGGACGCCGACCGACTCGATCGAGATCGTCACGCCCGTCTGGCAGCTCGCCAAGCTCTTCGCGGACGACCGCAACCGGGTCCTGCGCGCGGCCGGGATCGACGCGGCGACGCTCGACCTGCTGGCCGTCCTGCGCCGCGCCGGGGCCCCCTACGAACTGACCACCCGCGAGCTGACCCGCCGGACGCTGGTCACCGCCGGAGCGATCTCGCAACGGGTGGCGCGGGCCGAACGGGAGGGCCTGGTCCGCCGCTCCCCCGCCCCGGAGGGCGGACGGGCCGTCCTGGTCGCCCTGACCGCCGAGGGCCACGCCCTGGTCGAACACTCGGTGGACGCCGTCCTGGGCCGGGAGGCCCAACTGGTCACCGGCCTCTCCCCCTCCGAACGCACCGCGCTCGCCACCCTCCTCGACCGCCTGCTCGCCGACCTGCACGGACGGATCGGCCGCGAGCCGGAGTGAGCCGACACCCCCGGGCGGGGCCGGCCGCTTGAGCCCGGCGCGGCTCCCCGGCGCCGAAGATGCCGCCGACGGCGCCCGTCACGTCGGCGCGCGCCCCGGATCCGGAGCGGGGACGGCGATCAGGGACCGACCGGGAGCAGGGCGCCGCCGGTGAGGTGGAGCAACTCCTCGGCAGTGGTGGGGAACACCGTGTGCGGGGTGCCGGCCGCGGCCCAGACCCGGGGGTAGTCGGTGAGCGCCTGGTCGACCACGGTCGGCAGCGGGCGGGGGTGGCCGGTGGGGGCGACGCCGCCGATGGCCTGACCGGTGGCCTCCCGCACCTGCTCGGGAGTGGCCCGGCGCAGCGGACCGCGTCCCCAGCGGACGGCGAGGGCCGCGGTGTCCACCCGGTGACGGCCGCTGGTGAGGACGAGCACGGGCTCGCCGTCGGAGAGGAAGACCAGGCTGTTGGCGATCGCGCCGACCTCGCAGCCGAGCGCGGCGGCGGCCTCGGCCGCGGTGCGGGTGGAGTCGGAGAGCTCGCGGACGGTGCCGGTGATCCCGGCGGCGGCGAGGGCGGCGGCGACCTGGGCGCTGCGGGCGGGGAGGGTGACGGCGGGGGGCGCTGCTGGTTCCACGGGGACTCCTCGGGGTGGCATCGGATTGCGCGCGTTCCACGGGCGACCTGTTCCATATATGGAACGTTCCATCTGTGGAACGATAGCCCGCATGCGAGCACCAGATCAACCGGCGCCGACCAGCAGGGAGCTCTCCGCCCGGATCGGGCTGCGCCTGCGCGAACTGCGCACGACCCGCGGCCTCTCCCTCTCCGAGCTGGCCCGGCTCTCGGGCGTCGGCAAGGCCACCCTGTCGGGGCTGGAGTCGGGTTCGCGCAATCCGACCCTGGAGACGCTGTACGCCCTGACCACCGCGCTGGGCCTGCCACTGAGCACCGCGCTGCAGGAGCCCGAGCGCGGGCCCGGGATCTCGGGGCAACTGCTGGACGCCGTGCTACTGGAGCAGTACGAGGACGCGGCGGCGGTGTGGGAGACGTACCGGATCCGGATCCGGCCCGGCGGGGTGCGGCAGTCGGCGGCGCACCCGGCGGGGACGGTGGAGCACCTGATCGTCCTCTCGGGCACCGCGCTGGTCGGTCCCGCGATGTCACTCGTCACGGTCACCGCGGGCGGGCACCACACCTGGGCGGCGGACGTGCCGCACTGCTACCAGGCGGTGGGTCAGGACGTCGAGGCGGTGCTGGTGGTGCGCCACCCGCACGAGTGAGGGTGGCGGCGGACGTCAGATCAGCGGCACCTGCGGCTGGTGGGCGGTGACGTGGACGGTGCCGGAGGAGCGGTCGAAGCGGACGCCGTAGCCCTCGGCATTCGACGTCCAGGAGTAGTCCCGGGTGCTCTCCCAGGTCGCTCCGGCCGGTGCGAAGGCGGCCAGCGCGTGCGGGGTGCGGCCGTCGGCGACGGGGCGGTCGTGGTCGCGGAAGGGCGGCGGCCCGGACGGTACGACCTCCTTGCCGAGGAGCAGTTGCGCGACCTGCCCGGCGGGCAGCCGCAGCAGCGCGTAGGCCATGGCCTCGCCGGGCGCCCGGAGCGCCGGGTGCGCGGGGCCGGGGGCCTCCAGGACCCAGTGCGCCTCCTCGATCCTCCCGAGCCGGTCGAACAGCCGGGCCATCGGTTCGGTGTCGGTGCGCACGCCGGTGGAGACCAGGCTCGAACCGGTCTCCTCGAACTGCCTCTCGTTCTCCGCCCGTTCGCGCACCCCGTAGCCGCTCGGCAGGGCCATCGTGAGGGCGGCCCCGACCGCCCGGGGCCCGACGGTGACCCCGACCGCCCCCGCCAGTGCGACTCCCAGCAGCGTCCGTCTTCTCAAAACCCCTCCTGCGTACGGTGATCGGCCCCATGCTGTCGCACCGGCCGGGCCGCTCCGTCCGCCCACGGGAGGATCCGGGGCGGCGGGCGTACCCCCGCAGGCCGAGGCCGGACCGGACCGATCCGGGTATTGATCATGATCCGGTCCGCGTGCGATCCTCTCCGGTCGAGTCCGCCGCGCCCGCGGCGGCCGGAGCTGGCGAGGGGGAACGGGTGACGGGTACGGGCTGGGAGCCGCGGACGGTGGTCCGGGCGGACGTCGAACTGCACTGCCGGGACTGGGCGGGCGATCCGGCCGGGCGGCCGGTGCTGCTGCTGCACGGCCTGGCGGGGCACGCGGGCGAGTGGGACGCGCTGGCGGGGGCGCTGGCGCCCGGACACCGGGTGGTGGCGGTGGACCAGCGCGGGCACGGGCGTTCCACCCGGCGTCCGGCGAGCGTCGGGCGGGAGGCGTACGTGGCCGACGCGCTGGCCGTCGCGGACCGGCTCGGACTGGAACGGCCGCTGCTGGTCGGGCAGTCGCTCGGCGGCCACACCGCGCTGCTGGCCGCCGCCGCGCACCCGGACCGGTTCGGCGCCCTGGTGCTGGTCGAGGCCGCCGCCGGGCGTGCCGAGGACGCGCCCGAGCAGATCGGCGGCCTGCTGCGGAACTGGCCGCTGCCCTTCCCGGACCGGGCCGCCGCGGTCGGGTTCTTCGGCGGCGGACCGGCCGGCGAAGCCTGGGCGGACGGCCTGGAGCAGCGACCGGACGGCTGGTGGCCGCGCTTCGACACCGAGGTGATGGTCGACTCGATGGCCCCGCTCGCCGCCCGCGACCACTGGGACGACTGGGCCGCGCTGACCTGCCCGACCCTGCTGGTGCTCGGCCGCCGCGGCATCATCCCGCCCGCCGAGACGGACCGGATGCTGTCCCTGCGCCCGGAGGTCCGGGCGGTCAGCCTGCTGGCCGCCGGTCACGACGTGCACCTGGATCAGCCGGCCGAACTGCACCGCCTGATCGCCGAGTTGCTGCGCGACGTGTCCGCCCCCTGATTCCGTACGACCTGCGCGGCCTGTTCACCGCCCGCCCGGTGCTCGCCGAAGGCTGGGGCCCGCGGCCCGAGTTGGCCGGGCTGCCCGCGACCGGCTGGTAGCCGAGGACGCGGTGCGCGCCGCCCGTCGGCCGGGCGTGCCCGTCATCGAGGTGGACGGCAGCCGGGGCGCCCCGGCGGTGGCCGCACCGGTCGCCGAGTGGTCGCCCCCTGGCCGGGGGCCCGACCGCACCGGCCCGGGCGGCGGGCTCAGCCGAGCAGCAGGGTGGCCTGCGGGAAGCGTTCGCCGGGGAGCGGGGCGCGCAGCGTGCGGGCGGTCTCGGTGAGCCCGGCCGAGCGGAAGAGCCCGGCGAGGGTGTCCACCGGCCAGCAGTGGGCGGTGGCGACCTTGTGGTCGAAGGGGACGGGGCGGTCGGTGTCGCCGAGGGCGGGGTCGGCGGCGAAGAAGCCGGTCAGCAGCAGGCCGCCCGGGGCCAGGACGCGGCGCAACTCGGCGATCACAGCGGGGAGTTGCGCGGGCGGAAGGTGGATCAGCGAGTAGCGGGCGAGGATCGCGCCGAGGCTGCCGTCGGCGAGCGGGAGCGCCGTCAACGTGCCCCGCAGGAAGGGGTGTTGCGGGCGGGCGAGGCGGGCCTGGGCCAACATGCCGGCGGAGAGGTCCAGCCCGAACGCGCGGACGCCGAGCCCGGCGAGCAACTCGGTCGCCTCTCCGGGGCCGCAGCCGAGGTCGCCCACCGGGAGGCCGCGCTCCGCCACCGGGGGCGCCGCGACCAGCTGCCGGATCGCCGCCAACTCGGCTCCCTTGCCCGCGAGTTCACCCCGGAAGAGGGTCGCGTACAGCTCCGCCACCCCGTCGTACGCCGGTCCGACCTCGTCGCACACCGGGCCGCTGCCGTCGTGCGTCGGCCCGCCCCCGTCACCCGCCGCCCCCGTCGTCCCCGTCGTCATCGCCGCCGTCCCTCCCACCGTCACCCCCGCGCCCGTGCTCCGGAGGCCCCAGCCAACCACAGCTGCGGGCGGGCTCGAAAACGTGTTGCGGGTGGACGGGGTGGGGTGCCTAGACTCCGGGCATGGCCGTCGTCGCGATCTCTCGCCGATTTACCGGCCCCCCGGCTCCCGATGGGTGCCGCAGGGGGCGGGTTCGGTCGCGCCGGTAGGGAGTTCGGCGGATCGGGTCGACCCGGCGGCGGGTCGTGCCCAGGGGCCGGGGGGTGTGGTGTCCCCCTCTACCCCCCCGTCGCGATCCGTCGCGATCCGTCCCGTCTGGAGCACGCCATGTCCGTCCTTCCTGCCGCCGGTGCCGCCGCCGTCCGCCTCCTCTCCCCCGAGCAGCTCGCCCGTGACCTCGCCGTCCGCGACCTGACCGACCCGGCCGCCGGGCCGCACGCCCTGCAACTGGTCGTCGAGCGCGCGGTGGCGGCGCTGGCCGCTCGCTGGGACTGCCCGGTGCGGGTGCACCGGGGCGAGCGGGTGGTGAGCGTCGCCGACAACTACGACCACCTCAACTACCGTGCGGACGACGTCACTCGGGACGCCCGCTACACCCGCTACGTCGACGGCCGGCGGATGCTGCGCAGCCACTCCAGCGCGCTGGTGCCGGGCGCGCTGCGGGCGCTGGCGGCCGAGGGGGCGGGGGCGCCGGAGCGCGTGCTGCTGGTCTGCCCCGGCCTGGTGTACCGGCGCGACAGCATCGACCGGCTGCACAGCGGCACCCCGCACCAGCTGGACCTGTGGTACCTGACCCGCGGCCCGGTCCCGGCCGGACCGGAGGACCTGACCGGGATGATCGCCGCGCTCGCGGGCGCGCTGCTGCCGGGCGCCGGGTACCGCACCGAGGAGCGCGTCCACCCGTACACCCTGGCGGGGCGTCAGCTGGACGTGGCGGCGGGCGGGGACGACGGCGCGTGGGTGGAGGTCGCCGAGTGCGGGCTCGCGCACCCCGGGGTGCTGGCCGGGGCCGGGCTGGGACCGGAGTGGAGCGGGCTGGCGCTCGGCATGGGCCTGGACCGGGTGCTGATGCTGCTCAAGGGCGTCCCGGACATCCGGCTGCTGCGCTCCGCCGACCCCGCCGTGACCGCCCAACTCACCGACCTGGCCCCGTACCGGCCGGTCTCGGCGCTGCCCGCGGTCCGCCGCGACCTGTCCGTCGCGGTGGACGGCGCCGACCTCGCCGAGGACCTCGGCGACCGGGTCCGGGACGCCCTCGGTGCGGACGCGGACTGCGTGGAGAGCGTCGAGATCCTCTCCGCCACCCCCTGCCGCGACCTCCCACCGCAGGCGCTGGCCCGGCTCGGCGCCCGCCCCGACCAGCACAACCTGCTGGTCAAGGTCGTCCTGCGCCCGCTGGAACGCACCCTCACCGACGCGGACGCCAACCTGCTGCGCGACCGCGTCCACGCGGCCCTGCACCAGGGCACGGTGCACCAGTGGGCGTCCACCCCCGCCGGCCCCGCCGAGCCCGCCGGCCCGGTCGGTCGGCTCCGGTAGGACGGGGCGGGGGCGCGGCTCCGGGGTGGGGCCGTCGTCCGCTGCGGGAAGTGACGCTAGTTCCCGGTGATGCTAGTTCCCGTAGCGGGCGACGCGCTCCTGGAGGGCGGCCTTCACCTGCGGCCACTCGTCGTCGGTGATCGAGAAGATCGCCGCGTCCCGCAGGGCGCCGTCCTCGCCGGGGGCCCAGGAGCGCGACCAGTTGCGCAGGACGCCCTCGAAGCGGGCGCCGACGGAGGCGATGGCGGCGCGGGAGCGTGCGTTGCGGGCGTCGGTCTTGAGGTCGACCCGGCGGACGTTCCACTGCTCGAAGGCGTGCCGGAACAGCAGCAGCTTGGACTCGGCGTTGACGCCGGTGCCCTGGGCGGAGGCGGCGAGCCAGGTGAAGCCGACCTCGACGGCGTACAGCACGTCGGTGTCGGGCAGGGTCCGCGGCTCCCAGAAGGCGGTGGCGCCGACGGCCCGGCCGGTGGCCAGCGAGATCTGCGCGTACGGGGCGAGCCGCCCGGTGGCGACCCGTCCGTGCTGGGTGGCGATGTAGTCGGCGACCTCGTCGGCGCGCGGCACCCAGGTGAACCCGTAGCTGCCCCGGTTCTCCTCCGCGGCCTGCGCCAGCTCCGCCGCGTGCCGCTGCTCCAGCGGTTCCAGCCGCACCCTGGTCCCCTCCAGCACCGGGCCCTGAAGTCGGTACGCCATGTCTGCTCCCCTCGCAGGTGCGGCCGTCCCCGCCGGTCCACGGTCCGTTCGCGGAGCGCCCGCAGTGATCGTTTGGCAGCAGCGAACCGGGTACCCGCCGGCACGTCAACGGAGTTTCGCCCTCCGGACGCCAACTCCCTTGCCCAAAAGGTATTTTGTACTCTTGTCGCTGCACGACATCTCTTGCACGTTCCGGCATGGCCGACGAACTCCCCAGGGGAGGCCCGGGAGTTCAACGCGCAACTGCTGGCCCGGCCGGGAGGCGGGCGGCCGGGAGCGGCGGGGCCGCTCCCGTCCCAGGGCGGTCCCGCCGCTCCCGGGGCAGGGGGTGAACTGTCAGGATCCGTTGGGGAGTTGGGCGAGGGTGGCGAGGAACTCGGTTTCGGCGGCGGTCTTGTCGAGGCCGAGGGCGGTGAGGATGCCGTCGCCGTCCTCGTGCTCGATCAGGGCGAGCAGCAGGTGCTCGGTGCCGATGTAGTTGTGGCCGAGGCGGAGGGCTTCGCGCATGGTGAGCTCCAGCGCCTTCTTGGCGCCGGCGTCGTAGGGGACGAGTTCGGGGGCGTCCTCGACGGCGGGCGGGAGGGCGGCCAGGGCGGCCTCCCGGACGGTGTCGAGGGTGATTCCGCTGGTGACGAGGTAAGCGGCGGCGAGGCCGTCGGGTTCGGCGAGCAGGCCGAGCACCAGGTGCTCGGTGCGGACCTCGCCGTTGTGCGCGTCCTTGGCGGCCTGGTGGGCGGCCATCACGACGTTGCGGGCGCGCGGGGTGAAGCGGTTGAAGCCCTGCGCGGTGTCGATCTCGGTGACCTCGCCGGGGTCCTTGGGGACGAAGCGCTTCTGGGCGGCCTGCCGGGTGACGCCCATGCTGCGGCCGATGTCGGTCCAGGAGGCGCCGGAGCGGCGGGCCTGGTCGACGAAGTGGCCGATCAGGTGGTCGGCGACGTCGCCGAGGTGGTCGGCGACCAGCACCGCGCTGGAGAGCTGGTCGAGCGCTTCGGGGTGCGTCTTCTTGATGCCCTCGATCAGGTCGTCGAGCCGGACGGAGGGCTTCTTCGATCCAGTGGTGTCAGCCATGAGGCAACCTTAGGTTGACAGTCGAGTATCGTCAACCCAAGGTTGACACTCGTCCGTCGGCCCTGGTTCGAGTGCTGCCGGTAGTCCGCGGGCACCACCGGCGGGCACTGACACCTGCGGCACTGACACCTGCAGCACTGACACCGGTGGCGCGCCCGGGCCCGAAAC
>NZ_JBSGET010000171.1:0-15840 GCF_053603035.1 Kitasatospora sp. NPDC004272
CCACCGGCCGACCGGCCGCGGTCCGCGCCGCTCCCGCCGGCCGCCCGGGAACCGCGGTCGCCCCGGGCCGGGCCCGACCGTCCGGCCGCTCTCCCCGGCGGCCGGACGGCAGCCCCAGGAGGGGAGCCCGGGGCGACCGCGACCGGTGGCGCCCGCCGACCGTTCGGGTAGTGTCGGCTGCTGGCCCGGCAGAGGTCGACGGCGGACGGAGCAACACAGTGACCACGGTGCACCCGGATCGGAGCACGCCCGCGGGCGGCCCCGCCCAGCCGCCCGTCCCGGCCCGGCAGCGCCTCCTCACCGCCCCGGCCCGCCGGGCCGCCGCCGTCGCCGAGGCCCTGCGCACCGCCCCCCGGCGCCCGCTGCTGGCCGCCGCCGCGGTCGCCCTGCTCTCGCTGCTCGGCTACGCGGTGGTGCGGCACCTCGCCGGCACCTCAATGGTCGACATGGTGGTCTACCGGGCCGAGGGCGCCGCCGTCGCCGACGGCCACGACCTGTACGCGCTGCGGGTCACCGAGTGGAGCCTGCCCGCGACCTACCCTCCGTTCGCCGCGATGCTGTTCGTGCCGACCACCTGGATCGGCGTCCCGCTGCTGCGCGTCGTCATCACCGCCGGCAACCTGCTGCTGCTCGCCACCCTGGCCCACCTGTCCTTCAAACTGGCCGACTGGCCGCGCCGCGACCTGCGTCCGGTCGGCGTCCTGCTGGTCACCGGACTGGGCGTCTGGCTGGAACCGGTCTTCACCACCCTGCGCTACGGCCAGATCAACCTCGCGCTGGCCTGCCTGATCCTCTGGGACCTCACCCGCCCCGACGCCGCCCGCAGCAAGGGCGTCGCCATCGGCATCGCCGCCGGCATCAAGCTCACCCCCGGCCTGTTCGCCGTCTACCTGCTGATCACCGGCCGGGTCCGGGCCGCGCTCACGGCCGGTGCCGCCTTCGCCGGCACCTTCCTGATCGGCGCGCTGGTCCTCCCCGACGCCACCCGCGGCTACTGGACGAAGTACATGTTCGACTCCAGCCGGGTCGGCAAGACCGTCATCGTCGACAACCAGTCGCTGCGCGGCCTGGTCGCCCGGATCCTGCACGTCGAAACCCCCGGCGCCGTCGCCACCCTGCTCGGCGCCCTGGTCGCCGCCGCCGGACTCTCCATCGCCGTCTGGGCGCACCGCAGCGCCCGCTGGTCGCCGCGCGCCGACGCCTGGAGCGTGTGCGTCGCCCTGGTCACCGCCGTCCTGGTCTCACCGATCAGCTGGACCCACCACTGGGTGTGGTGCGTGCCGGTGCTCGTGCTGCTCGCCGCCGAGGCCGCGCACGAGCGCTCCCGCCCCGCCGCGGTCCGGCGCCTGCGCTGGCGGCCGATCTTCGGACTGACCCTGCTCGGTTTCCTGTCCTTCTCGATGTGGATCGTCCCGCACAAGGGCGACCTGGACCTGCACCTGTCGCCGCTCGAACAGCTCCCGGCCGGCGTCTACCCGCTGATCGGCCTGGGCTTCCTCGCCGTCGCCGCGCTCCGGGTCCGCTCCCGGCGGCTCGCGGCCGGCGCCCCGCTGGTCCGCGTCCCCGCCCCGCGCACCGACCCGGACGGGCTCGGCAGCGCCGGCGCGCAGAAGGCCCCCGCGGCCCGCTGAACCCCGGCCAGCCGCTCGGTCCGCTCGATCCGCTCGATCTGTTCCGTCCGCTCGGTCCGCTCGATCCGCTCGGTCCGCTCGGTCCGCTCCGGCCGTCCAGGGCGTCCCGAAGGCGGACGCTCCGGCGGACGACCGGGCGGGCGGGTCGGAACGGACTGTGCCCGGCCCCGCGTCCGCACTCGCGCCCGCACTCGTGTCCGCACTCGCGCCCGCGCCCCTGTTCGCGTCCGGGTTCGCGCCCGCACCCGCGCCCGGGGCGGCCGTGCGCGCCCCCTCACGCCAGCAGCTCCGCCAGCGAACCGTCCAGGTCCATCGCCTCCAGCTCCGCCCCCGGCGGCACCAGCCGGTGCGCCCGCTCCAGCCAGGCCGCCACCGTCGGCAGCGGCGCCTCCAGCAGCGCGTCCCCCGCCGGCGAGCTCAGCGCCATGCACAGCACGCTGCGCCGCCCCGACCGGGTCGGCCAGATCCGCACGTCGCCCTGACCGCACGGCCGGAACGTCCCCTCCACCAGCAGCTCCCGGGCGAACACCCAGGTCACCGGCGTCCCGCTGTCCAGGTGGAAGGTCACGTACACCGCGAACGGGTCGTGGCTCCCGTACGACAGCCGCGCCGCCACCGGGACGCTGCGCTCCGGCGACAGCACCAGGTTCAGCTCCAACTCCTGCTCCACCACTCCGGTCGACTGTCCGGCCATCGCCCTCACCCTCTCCGCCTCGCGGGGCCGCCGTTCGACCCCCGCACCATTCGAGAGCGCGGGCGGTGCGGACTCTTACACGGGTTCCGCGAGTTCCTCCGGAACTTTTTTCCGGCCGCACCCCGCAGAACCTTTTCCACCCCGCCCCGGTTGTTCCGGACGGGAACACCGCAAGCACCGGAACGCCGCGGCCGCCGGCACCGCCGACCGCCGCACCACCCGCCCCGGAACGGCCCCCGCCGCCCCGGGCGCACCTGCAGTACCACGTGTTCCCGCTCGTTACACGAGTTCCGGTGAACCAGGGGGACGAGGTCGTTCGAGGTACTACCCTTTGTGACTGCCCGGCGACTCTCCGCCCGCGGCTCCCCCACGCACGTCCGCACACCCGCACGCCGCGGTGCCGGTACGAAGGAAGACGCAATGACGGACCGGCCCCCCACCACAGGCTCGACCCTCGGCGCGACCCTGGCCGGGGACGCCGGAGCACCCGGCTACTACCCCGACCCCTCGGTGCCCGGCTTCCTCCGCTACTGGGCCGGCCACGCCTGGGTCCCCGGCACCAGCCGCCCGGCCCCCGGCCCCGGCGAACCGCTCGACCCGCCGCGCTTCGTCGCCCGCTACCTCACCGCACCCCCCTACGACCTCCCGCCCGGCCTCACCCCCGCCGCCCCCGCCGACCCGTCCGCACCGCTGGTCGAGACCGGCCCGATCTACTTCGACGAGACCGGGGCCCAGGCCGTCTTCGCCGTGCCCCTCCACCCGGAACCCGGAGCGGGGCCCGCGGGCGGGGCCGGGGACGAGCCGGAGTCCGGCGCCGGGCCCGGTGAGCTGGAGGTGCGCCCCCGCAACGAGATGGAGCCGCTGCGCCCGGCCGAGGTGACCCCCTGGGCGGTCGCCGGGAACGGCCTGCAGCCGGTCGCGGCCGAGTCCTGGGCCACCGCCGCGGCGCTGCGCCTCGGCAGCGGGGGAGGGGCGAGCCTGCCCGCCGGCGCGGTCGTCGCGCCGCGGAAGGGGCGCGAGGGGCGGGAGGCTCGCGAGGTTCGGGAGGCTCGCGAGGTGGAGGCCGCGGTCCGGCCGCTGGCACTGCCCGGGCCGGTGACGGAGTCGGGGTCGGAACCGGAACCGGAACCGGAGCTTGAGCTGGAGGCAGAGCCGGGGCCCGTGGCGGGCGGCCCGCCCGCGCCGCGGGCCGCGCGGCCGCTCGGTGGCACGCCCTGGCACGGCGGCGGCAACGGGGGCGCGGCGGGGGACGGTTCGGTGGGGCTGGCGGCTTCGCCCGGCGCGCTGTTCGAGCCGGTGCCGTCGCAGTCGGAGCCCGTCGAACCGGAGCGTGCCCAGGGCCGGGACGGGGAGCCGTTGTCGCAGCCGGGGCCGGCCGGTTCCGATCCCGGTACCGGGTGGCGGGCCGACCCGCGGGCGCAGCGCGGGCTGATGGAGACCGGCGGGGCCCCGCGCTGGGTGTCCTGGGGCACCGAGTCGGAAGCCGAGCCCGGCGGTGAGGCGGAGCAGGCTCCGGAGGCGGTGGCGCCCACGCCCGCGCCCGCATCCGTACCCGCGCCCGCTGTCGCGCCGGAGGCCGAGCGGCCCGAGCGGTCCGAGCGGTCCGAGCGGCCCGAGCGGTCCGGACGGGCGCCGCGGACGGCGCACGTCACCAGCGAGCGGGTCCGTCCGCCGCGCCGGGCCGAGGAGCCCCGTGCCGACGGGTCGCCGACCGCGCCCGCCGACCGTCGTTCCGGCGCGGCCGCAACCGCCCCAGCCGCCGCAACCGCCGCGTCCACCGGAGCCCGCAAGCGCCGTCCGGCGGCTGCCGCGGCCGTGCCCGCCGGGGTGGGTGCGCGGACGTTCGCCTGGCTGGTGGACGGGGCGGTCACGGCGGTGGTCGGCGCGGCCGTCGCGGTGCCGTTGGCCGGGACGGTGCGGGCCCACGTCCAGGAGAAGATCGACCGGGCGGAGCTGGCCGCCAGCCTGACGGGCCGCCAGCACCAGGTGTGGCTGCTGGACGGAACGGTGCTGGGCCGGGTGGGCGTGCTGCTCGGGGTGCTGCTGCTGTTCGGGCTGCTCTACCAGGTGGTGCCGATCGCCCGGACCGGCCAGACCTTCGGCAAGCGGATGGCCCGGGTCCGGGTGGTCGCCGCGGGCGGGACCGGCGCACCGGGGTTCGGCCGGTCGCTGGCACGCTGGCTGGTGCGCGGACTGGGCACCGCAGTCCTGCTCGGCCCGGTCGCCGCGCTGCTGGACCGTTCGGCCCGGCGCGGCTGGCACGACCGGGCGGCGCGGACCCGGGTGGTGCGGGCGGAGCGAGGCTGACGTCCGGTCGGGCCGTCCCCGCGGGGCGGGGGCGGCTGGTTCCGAAGGATGGCAAAACGGGCGGAAACCGCCTAGATATCCCAACTTTGTAGTATTTGCGGTGTTCTACTCGTGCCATGAGCACCAGCGACCCCTCGGGAACCGAGCCGGAGGAGGGCGGGCGGCCTTCCTTCGACAAGCAGCCCCCGTCGTCGGGCAGCCCCTACGACACCCCGTCCGGCTACGGCGGCCAGTACGGTGCGCCGGCCGACTCGGGCTCCCCCTACGACAACCCGCCCCCCGGCTACGTCCCCCCGCCCGGCAGCCCCGGCGACCCGTACGGCTCGCCCTACGGCGCCCCCGGGTCCGGCCCGGGCCCCGGCCCCGTCCCCGGGATGCCCCCGCTGGGCGGCTGGGGCGCCCGCATCCTGGCCCGGCTGGTCGACTACCTCCTGGTGCAGGTGATCGCCATCGTGGTGCTGCTCCCGTTCATGCACTTCGACGAACAGAGCGGCTGGGTCGGCTCGTTCTGGCTCAGTGGCGTGCTCTACCTGGTGTACGAAGGCCTGATGCTCAGCCGGGACGGCCAGACCCTCGGCAAGAAGCTGATGAAGGTCCGGGTCGCCATGCTCGCCGACGGCACCTCCCCGACCTCCTCCGCCGCCTGGACCAGGGCCGCCGTCTTCGTCGTTCCCGCGCTGATCTGCTGCGGCGGCCTCTGGTGGATCGTCGACGGGCTGTTCGGCGTCTTCGACAAGCCCTACCGCCAGTGCATCCACGACAAGGCGGCCAAGACCGTGGTGGTCTCGACCGCCTGACCCGCCTCCCGCGCCCGGTCGGGCGCACGTTTGGGCCCCGGGCGCGCGGCAGCCGTTGACCTGCCGCGGGCCCGGGAGTCTTTGCGCGGCGGCCTCCGCGCCGGGGCCCGTCAGCGCGACTGGTGCGCGTACACCGGCTGCCGGACGGCGGTCGGCTCGGACGGCCGGACGGGGGGCAGCGCGACCGCCTGCGGCGGGCGGCGGCGGGCAGTTGGGGACAGCAGTACGGCGGACAGCGTGCCGAGCGCGACGGCGAAGCCGACCAGCACCGTGATCCGCCACACCCCCGACTCCCCGGACACGGCCAGCAGCGCCACCGCGGCGACCACCGCGACCAGCGTGCCGACACCCAACTGCACGGCACTGAAACGACTTCCGGACACCAGCGCGGAAGCCCGGGACGCGGCGACGGCACGGGACGGAACGGCGGGGCGCGGCATGGCGGTCGACCCTTCGCGCGGAACGGGGGGAGCCCAGCGGGGGAGCTGTGCGGGGAACGAGGCGGTGCGGGGCGGAACCGGGGAGCGGTAAGTACAGCCTAACCGCCAGGAGTTGACCTACTCCGGGGCACGGGGGGCGCACGGGCTCACACCTCGGCAGCGCACCGCCGCATCCACCACCCCGGGCGCCCGCTAACGTGCCTACGGACCACCGCGCACCAGCCCGCGGGCCCGCACCAGCCCGTCCCCGACCTTCGGGAGCCGCCATGACCGTCCCCGCCGACTGGCCCACCACGGCCGAGGCCGCCCGCGCCGAACAGGAACGCCTGCGCCCCCTGGTCGTCCCCGAAGGACCCGAACCCCCGCGCCGCCCGGGCACGTTGATCGCCGGCGTCGACGTCGCCTACGACGACGAACGCGACGTCGTCGCCGCCGCGGCCGTCCTCCTCGACTACGCCACCCTCGACGTCGTCGAACAGGCCACCGCCGTGGGCCGGGTCGCCTTCCCCTACCTCCCCGGGCTCCTCGCCTTCCGCGAACTCCCCGCCGTCCTCGACGCCCTGGCCCGACTCACCCGCACCCCCGACCTCGTCGTCTGCGACGGCTACGGCCTCGCCCACCCCCGACGCCTCGGCCTCGCCAGCCACCTCGGCGTCCACACCGGCCTCCCCACCCTCGGCATCGCCAAGAACCCCTTCACCTTCACCCACCAGCCCCCCGGCGACCACCGCGGCGCCTGGACCCCCCTGCTCGACGGCCCCGACCCCGTGGGCCGCGCCCTGCGCACCCGCCAGGGCGTCAAGCCCGTCTTCCTCTCCGTCGGCCACCGCATCGGCCTCGACGAAGCCACCGCCGTCACCCTCGCCCTCACCCCCGCCTACCGCCTCCCCGAAACCACCCGCCAAGCCGACTCCCTCTGCCGCCGGGCCCTCGCCGCCACCACCCCCGCCCCCTGATCCCACCCGCACCCGCCAGGGGGCGTGTTGACAGCCCGTTGTATGTGTTAGACATAGAGGTTGGAGCCAACTTTCTTTCAGGCCCCGGACGGTCGAGCGGGCAGTCGCGCGGGGCAGCAGGTACGGGGGAGGTACGAAACACATGACTACGAGCGGCAACGGCTTCCAGGTCGAGGTCGACAACCTGCGGGCGTTCGCGGCCCAAGTGCGCGGCCTGCTGAGCGAGTTCGAGAGCGGCGCGGGCAAGTCCGTGGTGTTCGGGGCGAGCGGGGTCAACTCCGGAGCCTTCGGGAGCTTCGATGAGGCCCGGCAGTTGAACATGTCGTACGACCAAGCGCGTGCTCAGCTAAGCGGCATTCTGGCCAAAATCCAGGAAACTATCGATGTGGCACAGCAGAACGCGGACCACACCGCCACGAACTACGAGGAACACGAGCAGGACACCAGCAAGCGCATGACGATGGCACAGGACGGGTGGGCCACCACCTGGAGCCAGGCCGAGTTGGACGCGCAGCGGACACCTGCTTCTGCGCCGCAGAGTCAACCGGTGAACTCGGCGGAGACGCAGTGGTGACGGCAAGGAAGACCGAGGCAACTGACGGAAGGCGGGGGAGCGCATGGTAGCGGTGCTGAACCAGGGCGGTGGCGGTGAAAATCCAGAGACCGATTTCTCCGCTCACAGTCATGCCGAGTTGATTTCCATGGTGAATGCACTGGACTCCGGTTCGGTTATGGCGGCAGCCGATCCCTGGCGGCGTGCGCACGAGACCTTGACCCGCATCCAGGCGGCGCTGACGACTGCTACCAACGATGCCACCAGTGCATGGCAGGGGAGCACTAGTGATGCTTTCCATCAGCACATGACCATGCTGGCAGAAAATGTTGGTACGGCAGCCGAAACCACGCACTATACCGCCACTGTGCTGCAGGAGCTGTCGGCGTCGATTGATCAGGCCAAGGCTGCCATGCCCGAGGAGCCGGGATTCTGGGACAGTGTTGGCGACGGCGTCAGTGATTTCGCCAAGGAATCGGTCGGAATCGACAACGATGATACCCAGAACAGCATCGCCGACTCGCGCAAGAAGCAGGCGGTTACTGTGATGCAGGTTTTGGCAGTCAAGTACAATGTCGCCAGTACTTCCCTGAAGAGGGTTGTGCGTTTTGATGAGGATCCTGATTCGGCGAAGCAATTGACGCCGCCGAGCGATGGGACTGCGGGATTCATCGCGGCGATCGCCGGGGTCACTGCAGGCTCCTTCCAGGGAAGCAGCCGATCGACCGGTTCCTCAGGCTCGCAGACCGCGCTCAAGAGCACGTCCACCAGTCGGACGCCGCAGGCCCCGAAGCTCCAGGCGACCGTGGTCCGTCCGACCGATGCCGGGATTTCCGGGGGGACGGCCAACCCCGTCGCCCAGCCGAAGGGCCCGGGCACGGGCATCGACGGAATTCCGGGCGGTTCCCAGGGCGGCGCCCGTGGCGGCACCGCGACGGTCGGCGGCCCGAGCGGCGTGCACGGCCCGACCGGTAGCGGCGGAGGCGGTCTGAGCGGTGGAGGCACCGCCGGCGGGCCGCTGGGCCAGGGTGCGGGAACTCTGGCCGGTGGTACCGGTCTTGGCGGTAGCCGGGCCGGGTTCAGCGGCAACAGCGTTTCGAAGGCAGGGACGTTCGGGTCCAACGGCCTGAGCGGCGGTGGCGCTGGTGCTGGCGGTACTGCGGCCGGTGGTGCCGGTGGTGCGGGTGCTCGTGCCGGCGGCATGGGCGGTGGCGGCATGGGTGGCGGTGCCGGTGCGGGCGGAGCTGGTGGTGGTGGCCTCAAGGGCCGTACCGGCAGTGGCCTGACCGGCAAGGCCGGCGGTGTCGTCGGTGAGGCCGCGCAGGGCGGCGCCGGTGGACGTGCGTTCTCCCAGGGGGGTTCCGGTATCGGCCGGAGCCGTTTCGGGCAGGGCGCGGGCGCGGCCGGAGGTGCCGGCCAGGCCGGTGCCGCGGGTCAGGGCGGCGCGGCCGGGCACGGTGCCGGCATGGCCGGTCACGGTCAGAGCAGCAAGCGGGCCAAGAAGGGCACCTCGGACCGTCCGGACTACCTGGTGGAGGACGAGGAGACCTGGGCCTCCGGCAAGAACGCCAACCCGAACGTAGTGGAATGACGCTCGATCAGTAGAACAGTCGGACATGACCTGGCCGCCCTGCAGATCCGAGGGTCTGCGGGGCGGCCGCTCAACGAGGGGTGACGAGGCTTGACGACCAGCCGATCCGCGCGCGGTCTGGCCGCGCTTGCTGCCGGAGCCCTGCTGTGGGGCGTGAGTGCAGGGCCTGCTGCGGCAGATCAGGACCGCGATCAGCAGTGGGTGTTGAAGAAATACAACATGGTCGGCAAGGTCTGGCCCATCAGCCAGGGTGAGGGTGTGGTCGTCGCGGTCATCGACACCGGTGTCGACGCCAATCACCCGGACCTGTCTGGGCAGGTGCTCCCCGGCCTCGACCTCACCGATCCAAGTGGTGATGGGCGAACCGACACCGTGGGTCACGGAACGGGCATGGCTTCCAACATTGCCGCGCACGGCCACGGCGATGGTGAGGGCGTGATGGGGCTTGCGCCTAAGGCAAAGATCCTTCCGATAAAGATGGATGTTGACGCCGGATTTGGCTCCGGGACGGGGAATGAGGTCAGCTACCATAATTTCGCCACGGCGATTCGTTATGGGGTTGACCATGGTGCAAAAGTTATCAATATGTCCTTCGGTGGTACGGGAGTAGTTCAAGGGGAATATAGGGACGCGATTAATTATGCGATCAAAAAAGACGTTGTCCTTGTTGCCGGGACCGGGAACGAAGGACTCCCTCTGGTTGCCTATCCCGCAGGGTTCCCCGGCGTGGTAGCAGTCTCGGCTGTCACGGAAAGTGGAGAAATCTGGAAGGATTCTTCTACGGGGCCACAAGTTACGCTGGCCGCTCCGGGCGACAGTATCCACCATGCTGGTCTCAATGGAGGATACGGAAGCCCGTCCGGGACTTCTGATTCGGCAGCTTTTGTTTCGGCGGTTGCTGCACTTGTGCGTTCGAAGTACCCGAACCTCTCGGCGGGTCAGGTCATCAATCGGATGACCAGTAGTGCTTATCACCAGCCAGGGCAGGGCTCATTCCCGAATGACAAGTACGGCTACGGCATCGTCTCTCCGTCCGGGTCGTTGGCCGAGAATCCCGCGGTGGACAACGGCCCGAAGGAGAATCCGCTGCTGAGTCGGTCGGAGCCGGACGGGAGCAAGCCCGATGGTTCTTCGGCTGCTCCCTCCGCCGGCGCGTCGAAGGGTTCCTCGGGTGCCGCGAAGCCGCCCGCCGCCGGTGGTGATTCGACTGCGCCGCAGGCGAGTGGTGATTCGGGGAGCAAGAGCAACAGCGGGATGCTGATCGCGATCGGTGGCGGTGTGATCGCCGTGATCGTGGTCGTGGTGATCATCGTCCTGGTGCGCCGTTCCAAGAACGGCAACGGTGGTGGCGGTTCCGGTGGTCCGGGTGGTCCCGGTGGGCCGGGGGCGCCGGTGGGGCCTGGTGGGCCGGGGTACGGGTACCAGCAGGGGGCGCAGCAGCAGCCGGTGGGGTACGGGTATCCGCAGGCGCCGCCGCAGGTGGGTGGGCAGCCGGGGTATCCGTCGCAGCCGCCGGCCGGGGGGAATCCGTACCAGAGTTGATGGGGGGCCGGGAGGGGGCCCCGGCGTAGGGGGAACGGCCCTTCGCGGGGTGGCTGGACGGGGGGTCCGGCTGCTTCGCGGGGGGCCGTTCGGCGTGTGTGGGGGGCTGAGGACACGCCCACGGACGGGGGAGGGTGGTCGGGCGGGGTGGGGGTGGTGGGGTAAGAGATGGCGGGAGTGTGGTCGTCGGATGCCCGGAGGTGGGTGCTGTGGTGCGGTGGAAGCGTGCGGTGGCGGGGTTGGTCGTGGTGGTGGCGGGTGTGGTGGGGGTGCCGGGGGTGGCGGGGGCCGAGGGGGTGCAGAACGAGCAGCAGCGGGAGGTGTGTTCGCGGTTGTTGGACGGGTTGCTGCCGGGGCTGGTGCCGACTTCCTCGGTGTGTGCGGTGCAGGGGGTGGGGCAGGGCTGAGGCGCGGTCGTAGGGTGGGGGGATGACGGGCGGGGAGTGTTACGCGTGTGCCCGCGAGGGCGAGTTCGAGCGGTTGCCGGCGTACGAGCGGATCGCGGTGGACGAGCACTGGCGGGTGGTGCACGCGGTGGACTGCGCGTTGCCGGGGTGGCTGGTGCTGCTGCCCCGGCGGCACCTGGAGTCGTTGGCGGAGCTGACCGACGCGGAGGCGGCTTCGCTCGGGGTGTGGCAGGTGCGGTTGGCGCGGGCGCTGGGGGAGGTGACGGGGTGCCGGAAAGCGTACGTGGCGCAGTTCGGGGAGGCGGCCGGGTTCGCGCACGTGCACTTCCACCTGGTGCCGCGGGGGGAGGAGTGGCCGGTGGAGTGGCTGGGGCCCCGGGTGTTCGGGTTGTTGAAGGCGGGGGAGCGGGCGGTGCCGGCGGCGCGGATGGACGAGTTGGCGGGGCGGCTGGCCGCCGTCCTGGCGGGGTGAGGGGTGGCGGGATCTCGACGACGGCTGGCGGCCGGGCCGCTGGTGGGGGGCGTGGCGGGGCGGCCATGCTGGGCACATGATCACTCCTGACACCAAGGACTGGACCTGGGTCCTCGAACGTCCCTGCGCCGACTGCGGCCTGGACACTCCGGCGGTCGCCTTCGAGGCGGTGCCGGGCATGATCCGGGCGAACGCGGCGGCCTGGGTCGCACTGCTGGGCGCCGAGGGCGGGGCGGCGGCCGGGTTGGGGGAGCGTCCGGCCGCCGGGGTGTGGTCGCCGCTGGAGTACGCCTGCCACGTCCGGGACGTGTTCCGGCTGTTCGACGTGCGGCTGCGGTTGATGCTGGCCGAGGACGATCCGCTGTTCGCCAACTGGGACCAGGACGCCACCGCCGTCGAGGAGCGCTACCGGGAGCAGGACCCGGCGTTGGTCGCCGTCGAACTGGCGGAGGCGGCCGAGCAGTTGGCGCGTTCCTTCGCCGCGGTGCCGGAGGCCGGGCGGCGGCGCACCGGGAACCGCAGCGACGGTGCCCGGTTCACCGTGGAGTCCTTCGCCCGTTACCTGATCCACGACCCGGTGCACCACCGCTACGACGTCACCGGCCTTCGGCACCAGGAAAGTTGACCAGACGTCAGAGTAGGAGGAGGGCGGGGTCGTCCTGCTCCAGGGTCCAGGCGGGCAGGCCGTGCGGTCGGGCTTCGGCGAGCGTCACCTCGGGGTCGGCGCCGAGTCGGGCGGTGAGCAGGAAGCGGTGTCCGGCGCCGACCCGGCGCGGTTCGAAGGCGAGGTGCAGGAACGGCGCGGACGGGTCGGAGGCGGCCGCGAGGCGGGCCAGTTCGTCCTCGGCGCGGCGCCACTCCTCGGCGGGCACGTACTGCCGCATGATCGAGTGCCAGACCACGGTCAGGGCGCCCTCGGCGGTCTCGACGTCGCGCAGGAACGCGGCGGCGCCGGCCGCCTCGACCGGGGCGGCCGTCTCGGCGGCGAGCGCGAGTGCGCCGTTCAGCCGTTGCACGCGCGGGAGTTGGTCCGCCCAGAGGTAGGAGCGCAGGGCCAGCGAGCCGTCGGCGGAGCGCGGGTCGATCGGGGTCGGGTCGCAGCCGCGCCGGTCGGTCACCCGCTGGAGCGGGGCGTCGCGCAGCCAGGCGGGCGGCTCGCCCTGCCAGGCGTCGGCCAGGACGACGGGGGAGTCCGGCGGCCCGTACGAGAAGCCCGGGGCGGTGCAGCGGAACCGGTCGGCCAGGAGGTTGAGGCCCGCGCTGGAGCCGAGTTCGCGCAACCGCACCGGGAAGGGGGCGCCGGGGGTGGCGGCCAACCGCCGCTGGGCCCAGGCGAGGCCGGTGAGCAGCAGGTTGGCCCGGCCGACCTCGTTGGTCTGCGGCGGGCGGGTGAGCCACTCGCGGACGAACGGCAGGTGGGCGGCGACGGCCTCGCGGAAGGCCGGCCAGGGGGCGTCCGGGTCGGCGGGGTCGAAGTGCCCGCCGGCGCTGGGGTAGTGGGCGGCGAGGTCGGGGGCGAGGCCGGACAGCACCAGGGCGTGGGCGGCGCCGAGCAGCCGCAGGGCGATGGCGTCCGGGCCCGGGGCGTCCTCGTGTCCGGCGATCGCGGCCGCGCACGGGCCGTCCGCGGCGAGGTCCTCGGCGGCGCGGCGGAGCAGGGCGGCGGACAGCGGGGAGCCCAGGGCGGCGCAGGAGTCCGCCTGGTGGTGGAACATGGCCACGGCGTGGTCGTGGGGCACTGCGGGGTCTCCGTTCTCCAGGGCCGCGAGGGGCGCGGGGGTCGCGACGGCCGTCACGGTCCTGACCGCCGTGACGGGAGTGGCGCCCGTGACGATCGTGACCGGCGGGCCCATCCTTCGCCGACCGCGGGGGCGGCGGTAGTACGCCTCGGGTGACCTTGATCACGAGCGGTGCGGTTCGGACGCCCGGGTGCTTCGGGAACGACCGGCCCGGGCCGGCGGCGGGCGGGCGGCGGGCGGGCGGCGGACGGGCGCGGTTCCGGCGGACGCGTTCCGCTCGCGGGGGGCGTGCTCCGGCAGGGCGAGGCGTGCCCCCGGAGGGCGAGGCGTGCCGGGGGCGCGCGGCCTGCGCTGCGCGCTCCGGAAGGGTCACCAGTCGGTGGCGCGCCTGCGGTGGGTCTGGCGGAGTTGGCTGGTGATGCTGGCGGTGTCGCCGCCCACCACGTCCGCGATCTCGGGGGTGGCCAGGCCGACTACGTAGTGCAGGATCGCCAGGTCCTCGTCGCCGTCCACGTCGGGCCGCAGGCCCTCGATCCCGGCGGTCGCGTGCTGCTCGGTGACGGTGTCGCGGAGGATCTGCCAGGCCGCGGCGGCCGGATTCGGACTCTCCAGGACGGTGGGCCACACCGAGGCGATCGCGTGCAGGGCGAGCCGGACCACCCGGTGGGCGGCGGCCGGTTCCTGGAACCAGACCCGGGCGTAGCTCCGGTACCTGGGTTCGTGGAGCTCGCAGAAGGCGGCGAACTCGACGGACACGTACGGGAGTTCGGTGGACCGATCAGCGGATGCCGAGTCTGCGGCCGGGACATGACGGTCAGTCACATCAGCTGCCTCTCGATCTGGGTCCGGACGGGGAGCGTCAGCGCTCACTCTAGGCCCTCGGGTGGGTGCTGTGGGTGACAAGTCTGCTGAGATGCCCGGAGCCGGACCTGATTCGGGCCGTTGTGTGACGAGGCGTCAGCAAATGCCGCCCGCCGGACGCAGCTGCGAGGGAATCGCACCTGGTCAGAGGTGGTACATCGACAGTGGCTGCAAGGGAGTCGGTGTGCCACTGTAAGCCCCATGGGTGAACGCTGGAACGGCGACGGGACTCACCTCCACGGGCGAATCCCGGACCACGGGCATGACCACCATCACACACCGGACCGGCCGGTCCTCCCCGGCCACGAGCCCCTCGACCACCACCACCCGCACGGCGGCACCGCCCCGGGGCCGCGGACTTCCACCACCGACGGGCGCACGGAACACCACCGCGCGCCCCGGACCGGACGCCAGGACGGCGGGCACGGCGGGCACGGCGGGCACGGCGAACACGGCGGGCACGCCCACGCGCACGGCGACCACGCGCACGGCGACCACGCGCACGGCCACCACCCGTGGCACCGCCTCGCGCACCTGCTGCGCCCGCACGCGCACGACGCCGCGGACCGGGTCGACGCGGCGATGGAGTCCTCGGCCGAGGGCCTGCGCACGCTCTGGATCTCGCTGCTGGTGCTGGGCGTGACGGCCGCCGCCCAGGCGGTGGTCGCGGTGCTGTCGGGTTCGGTGGCGCTGCTCGGCGACACCGTGCACAACGCCGCCGACGCGCTGACCGCCGTCCCGCTGGGCGTGGCGTTCCTGCTGGGGCGGCGGGCGGCGAGCCGCGGCTACCCGTACGGGTACGGGCGGGCCGAGGACCTGGCGGGCGTCGCCGTGGTGCTGGCGGTGGCGGCGTCCGCGCTGGTGGCGGGGTGGGCGGCGGCGCAGCGGCTGCTGCACCCGGAGCCGGTCGGGCAGTTGTGGGCGGTGGCCGCCGCGGCCCTCGCGGGGTGCGCCGGCAACGAGTGGGTGGCCCGTTACCGGATCGCCACCGGCCGCCGGATCGGCTCGGCGGCGCTGGTCGCGGACGGCCTGCACGCCCGCAGCGACGCGCTGGCCTCGCTGGCGGTGCTGCTCGGGGCGGGCGGCGGCGCGCTGGGCTGGCGGTACGCGGACCCGGTGGTCGGACTGCTGATCACGGTGGCGATCCTGGCCGTGCTGGCCGGCACGGTGCGCGAGGTGGGCCGGCGGCTGATGGACGCCGTCGATCCGGCGCTGCTGGACGCGGCGGAGCGCGAACTCGCCGCGGTGGACGGGGTGCGCGCGGTCGGCGCGGTCCGGATGCGCTGGATCGGGCACGCGCTGCGCGCCGAGGCGGAGGTGGTGGTCGACCGGACGCTGACGGTGGTGGCCGGGCACCAGGTGGCGGAGGCCGCCGAACGGGCCCTGGTCCGGGCCGTTCCCCGGCTGCTCGCCGCGACCGTGCACGTCGACCACGCCCCCGCCGGGACGGTCTGATCCGGTCGGGCGGTTCGGCGGGAGTCCCGGCGGGCGGCCCCGCCGGGTCGACGGTCCGAGCTGACGTGCCGTCAGAAAGCCCGCGGAGGGGCCAAGCGGCCCCGTCCGCGCGCCCGTGCGACTCCTGGGTCGTACGGGGCCCCCGGGGCGCTGGAGGGCCTTCCAGGGCCGCCGGGCTCCGCGGGGCCCGGCGGGTTCCCCCGCGCCGGGCCGTTCCGGGCCGTTCCGGGGCGTTCCGGGCCGTTCGCCGGGCCGCGTCCCGGGGCGCCTACCGCACCGCGCACCGCGCGCCGGGCCGCGCCCCCGTCCGCGGCCCCGCTCCCGGTTGGGCGCTCAGCGCTCGCGGGCGGTCTGCGTCGTCTGCGTCGCCTGTGCCGCCCGCGCCGCGGCCCGGG
>NZ_JBSGET010000172.1:0-15658 GCF_053603035.1 Kitasatospora sp. NPDC004272
GCACCGCGCCCGCCGTCGCCGCCGTCCTCGCCGCGGTGGCCGGCGCCGTCGCGGTCGGCGTGCACTCCACCGGCGCCGAGCTCCAGGACCGCGCCGCCTACCGGCTGGAACAGCCCGTCGGCGCCGTCCGCCTCACCCTGCACGGGGACGGCGACACCATGCCGCAACTGCGCGCCGCCCTCCCGCAGGACCTGCCCGACCTCGGCGAACGCGCCGACCTCTACCAGGCCCAGTACGTGTTCTGCGAAGGCTGCGTGGGCGTCGTGTACGCCGAGGGCGGCCGGCGCTACGGCGAGGACGTCGCCGCCCCCGCCGTGGTCGGCGGCCCCGCCGCACTGCACAACCTGCTCGCGCTGCGCGACCAGGACGCCGACCGCGCGCTGCTCGCCGGGAAGGCCGTCGTCACCGACCCCTCCTACCTGCACGACGGTCGGGCCGTACTGCGGATGCAGGGCGGCGGCGGCGAGGTCAGGGAACTGCGGATCGACGCGCTGCTGGTCGAACGCCCCGCCGGGCAGCGCTACGCGCCGCTGGTGGTCGCCCCCGAGACGGTCCGCCGGCTCGGCCTGCGGGCCGCCCCGGCCGGCGCGGTCTGGCTGCCGGCCGCGCCGGTCGGCGAATGGGCCGAGCAGCGCGCCGCCGCGACCGTCGCCCGGCTCGCCCCGCACGCCGAGTTCGGCGTCGAACGCGGCTACGCCCCGCCGGGCAGCACGGTCCGGATCGCGCTGGGCGGCTTCGCCGCGCTGGTGGTGCTCGGCGCCGCCGTGGTCTCCACCGCGCTCGCCGCCGCCGACGCCCGCCGCGAACGCGCCCTGCTCGCCGCGATCGGCGCCCGCCCGCGCACCCGGCGCACCGTCGCCGGACTCCAGGCCGGACTGATCGCCCTGCTCGGCGCCCTGCTCGGCACCGTCAGCGGCTTCGTCCCCGCCCTCGCCCTGCTCCGCTCCCGGGCCTCCGGCGTCCTCGGCGGCCCCGCCGTCAGCCCCGCCGACGCCCCCTGGCCGACGATCGCCCTGCTCGCCCTGGGCCTGCCGCTGCTGGCCGGACTGCTCGGCGCGCTGCGGCGGGACGACCCTGCGGGGTGGCGGGGGTAGGAGGGGCTCCGGCCGTGGGGCGGGGAGCGGGAAGGGGTGGCACCGATAGGACGGTCGGCGATATATGTAGTCGCATGACTGAACGCGCCCTGCAGGAACCCACCCTGCTGCTGCTCACCGCCCTCGCGGACGCCCCCCGGCACGGGTACGCGCTGATCCAGGAGGTCGACGCGATCTCCGGGGGGCGGGTGAAGATGCGCACCGGCACCCTGTACGGCGCGCTCGACCGGCTGCTCCAGCAGGGCCTGATCGAGGTCGCCGCCGAGGAGGTCGTCGACGGCCGGGCCCGCCGCACCTACGCCCTCACCGGCGGCGGGCGCGACCTGCTCGCCACCGAGGCCGAACGCCTGCGCGCGGTCGCCGCCGAGGCCCAGCGCCGCCTCGGCGGCGCCACCGCGCCCCGGGGGGCCACCGCATGAGCGCGACCGTCCCCGGCGGGCCCCGTACCGGCGCCGCGCTGCGCGCCGCCCTCGCGCTCTACCCCGCCCGCTACCGCCGCGACCGGGGCGCCGAACTCGCCGAGGTGTTCGCCGACTCCACCGCCGGGGCCGGGCGCCTGGCCGCCGCCCGCGAGGCGCTCGACCTCGCCGGGTACGGGCTGCGACTGCGCACCGGGCTCACCTCCACCGCGCTCGGCGGCCGCCTGCTGGCCGCCGCCGCACCGCTGCTGGCCGGCGCCCTGGCCGGGCTGGTCGCGCTCCCCGGCGACACCCGCTCCTGGCGGGTCGCCGACGCGGCCCGCTCCGGGGTCGGCGTCCCCTGGCAGCGGCTGCCCGACAACCTGGCCCTGCTCGGCCTGACCGTCGTCCCCGTCCTGCTGGCCGTCGCCGCGGTGTTCGGCGCCTGGCGGGCGGCGCGGACGCTGGCCGGGACGGTCGTGCTGCTCGCCGCCGTCCGGCTCGGGGTCGTGGCGGTCACCGCCGCCGACGGCTGGCTGCTGCTGTGGCACGCCACCGCCCTGCTGCCCCACCTCGCCGCGGGCGCACTGCTCCTCGCCGCCCCCGCCGACCTGCTGGAACGGCCCGGCCGCCTGCTGGTCGCGGCCGGTGCGGGCACGGGCCTGCTGGTGGTGAAGGCCCAGGGCGGCTACGACAGCCGGCACCTGATGGACGGCTGGACGCCGCTGCTGCTCCTGCTCGTCCCGCTGCTGCTGGTGCTGTGCGCCGCCCGGGAGCGGCTGCTGCCCGCGGCGCTCGGCCTGGCCGTCCTGCCGCTGACCGCCTGGTACAGCCTGTTCTCGCTCTGGGAGCAGGTCGGCGGGGTGTGGCGGCTGGCGCCCGCGCTGGCCGCCGGTGCGGGAGCGCTGCTGCTGGCCGGGCGGGTGCTGGCGGGCCGTCAGGAGGGGCGGGCGAAGGTCTCCTAGCGGGACGAACGGGACACCGAAAGGACGCGAACGGAGGGCGAAGCGCGGCCGAACGGCGGAGGGGGCTCGCCCGGGGCCTGCCGATGTGGCAGGCTATCGGATATGTCTAGACCAATGTTCGAAGTCATCGCGCTGACCCCCCGGGACGCCCGGGCCGCCGAGTCGGGCGGCGCCGACCGCCTCGAACTGGTCACCGACATGGCAGCCGACGGACTCACCCCGTCCGTCGAGGACTTCGCCGCGATCCGCGCCGCCGTCGGCATCCCGCTGCGCGTCATGCTCCGCATCCGCGACGGCTTCACCCCCGGCGACCTCGACGACCTGCTCGCCCGCGCCGCCGCGCTGCGGGCCGAGGGCGCCGAGGAGTTCGTCCTCGGCTTCCTCACCCCCGACGGCGCCGTCGACCTCACCGCCACCCGGGCCGTCGCCGAGGCCGTCTCCGGCTGCCGCTGGACCTTCCACCGGGCCATCGACCACAGCGCCGACCGCTCCGAGGTCCGCGCCGCCGTCGCCGACCTCCCCGGCCTCGACACCTTCCTCACCTCCGGCGCGGCCGCCGGCGTCGACGCGGGCCGCGAGGTCCTGACCGGCGAACTCGCCAAGTCCGGCGAGCCCGGCTACCGCCAGCGGATCCTGGTCGGCGGCGGCCTGCGCGCCGAACACGTCCCCGAGCTCCTCGCCGCCGGGTTCGACGCCTTCCACATCGGCGGCGCGGTCCGCGAGGGCGGCTGGGCGGGCGAGGTCGACCCGGCGAAGGTCGCGCACTGGCGCGAGCTCATCGGCACCTGAACCCGCGGGGAGCCGCGCTCGGCGCCTTCTGCCTAACTCGCCCCGAGTTCCGCCGGCAGCGGCTGCGCGTGGAGGACCGTCAGGCCGGAGACCGCGCGGGTCAGGGAGACGTAGAGGCGGCGCAGGCCGGTGCGGTGGTCGGGTTCGCCGGCCACGATCGCGGCGGGTTCGTCGAGGACCACGTGGTCGTACTCCAGGCCCTTGGCGAGGGAGGCCGGGACGAGGGTGAGGCGGGCCTCGGCGGTGGTCTCGGTGCCCGGGTCGAGGAAGGGCAGCCCCGCGGTTCCGAGCGCCGCGGCGAGGTCCGGGATCCGGGCGTCGGCGGCGATCAGGCCGACCGAGCCCTCGTGCCGGAGGGCGTCGCGGCAGGCGTCCAGGACGGCGGCGTCGAGCCCGTCCGGGACGTGCCGCAGGACGAGCGAGCCGGGCAGGTCGCGGACCGAGGTGGCGGGGGCCAGGCCGGGAGCGATCGCGGGGAGGAGCCGGGAGGCGTAGGCGATGACCTCGCCGGGGACGCGGAAGCCCTGGGTGAGCTCCTCGACGTGCGCGCCGTCCTTGCCGAGGTGGTGCAGGGCCTCCTGCCAGCTGCCGGTGGCCCACGGGGTGGTGCCCTGGGCGAGGTCGCCGAGGACGGTCGCGGAGCCGGTGGTGCAGCGGCGGCCGACGGCCCGGTACTGCATGGGGGAGAGGTCCTGGGCCTCGTCGACGACCACGTGGCCGAGCGAGGGGGTGCGGTGCACCAGGTCCGCGGCCTCGTCGATCAGGACGGCGTCGGCGGCGGACCAGGGCGCGGTGCGGGCGCTGCGCGGGGGCTCGGCCCAGAGCAGGGCGGCCTGCTCCTCGGCGTCGAGGAGGCCGTCGGCGGCGGTGGCGAGGAACTCCGGGTCGCTGAGCAGCCGGTGCACCAGCTTGACCGGGTCGACGGCGGGCCAGCACGCCTTGACGGTGGCCTTGACCGCGGCGTTGCGGGCGACGGCGTCCTGCACCCGGTCGTCGGGGGCCTCGCCGCCCTGCTCCATCTTGACCAGGACGGCGTGCGCGATCCGCTGCGGGAGGGCCTCCAGCGCGGCCCCGTAGCGGATCTCGCGGCCCGCCAACTCCCGGATGATCTCTTCGAGTTCGTACGCGGGGACGCGCCAGCGGCGGGAGCCGCGGACGACCACGCAGGGCTCGCCGGGCACGGTGATCCCGGCCCGGACGGCGTTGCGCAGGACCCGGGCCATCCGGGCGTCGCCCTTGATCCGGGCGGTGCCGGCGCTGTCGGTGCCGCGGATCTCGACGTGGCCGACGAGTTCCTGCACGGTGGCCTGGGCGACGTCCAGCTCGCCGAGGGCGGGCAGCACCTGCTCGATGTACTGCAGGAAGGAGCGGTTCGGGCCGACCACCAGGGTGCCGGTGCGGGCCAGGCGCTCGCGGTGCGCGTACAGCAGGTAGGCGACGCGGTGCAGGCCGACGGCGGTCTTCCCGGTGCCGGGGGCGCCCTGGACGCAGACGGTGCCGGTGACGTCGGCGCGGACGATCTCGTCCTGCTCGGGCTGGATGGTGGCGACGATGTCGCGCATCGGGCCGACGCGGGGCTTCTCGATCTCGGCGGCGAGCAGGGCCGAGCGGCTGTCGGCCTCGTCCGGGTCGGAGAGGTTCTCGTCCTCGTAGGCGGTCAGCTCGCCGCCGGTGTAGCCGAAGCGGCGGCGCTTGGCGACGTCCATCGGCTCGGTGCGGCTGGCCCGGTAGAACGGCTGGGAGACCGGGGCGCGCCAGTCGATCACCATCGGGTCGCCGCCGGCGTCGTGCACGTGGCGGCGGCCGATGTAGAAGCGCTCGCCGCCGCCGCCCTCGGACTCGGCCTCGCTGATCGCGTGCAGGTAGTCCAGGCGGCCGAAGAACAGCGGGGTGTGCGCGAGGTCGGCGAGGGCCCTGATCCGTTCGTCGACCTGCTTCTGCAGCACCTGGGCGGAGACCCAGGTGCCGGTGACGTCGCGCAGGTCGAGCGCCTCGACGTCCTCGCGCATCGCCTTCAGCGCGGCCCGGGAGGCGGCCAGGTGGGAGCGCTCGCGGTCGAGCGGACCGGGGGCGGCGGACGCGTCGGTGGGGGCGGGGGAGTGCACGGCTGACCTTCCCGGCCGCCCGGCACGGGGGCGGCGGACTCGTCTGGGCTCACGGTGACAAGGACACCGGCCGGTTGCCGAACGGCCGGCACTCCCACGGCTGCCGGAGTCGGCGGCACCACGGTTCGGGAGGGGCAGACGGACGATCCTAGACCCGCCGCCGCCCGGGGGCGAATCCTTTTCCTCCGGGTTCCCCGGGGATCGGGGTAGGGGGGCCGTACACCCGCAGGACGAGACGCGCCACCGCAGGCTCGGGCCTTTCGGCTGATGTGTGTGCCCGGTTCGTGAACCTACCGTGGAGACATGACCACCGAACGAGTGAACCCGCAGGCCAAGGGCGCCCCCCGCGTCCACGGCGCGCACCCGGCCGAGGAGCGCCGCCGCCACCCCGTCGCCAACGCCGTCCGCAACGTCGGCATCGTGCTCGACACCGCCGCGCGCGTCCTGTTCCTCGGGCGCGACGGCGTCAAGCTCTGACCGACCGCCACGCCGGCTACAGGTCGTCCGCGTCGACGATCCGGTACGCGTAGCCCTGCTCCGCCAGGAAGCGCTGGCGGTGCGCCGCGAAGTCCTGGTCGACGGTGTCCCGGGCGACCACCGAGTAGAAGTGCGCCGCGTGCCCGTCCGCCTTCGGGCGCAGCACCCGGCCCAGCCGCTGGGCCTCCTCCTGGCGGGAGCCGAAGGTGCCCGAGACCTGGATCGCCACGGTGGCCTCCGGCAGGTCGATCGAGAAGTTCGCGACCTTCGAGACCACCAGCACGCCGATCTCCTTCGACCGGAACGCGTCGAACAGCTTCTCCCGCTGCGCGTTCGAGGTCTCGCCCTTGATCACCGGGGCGCCGAGCGCCTCGCCGAGCTCGTCCAGCTGGTCGATGTACTGGCCGATCACCAGGGTCTGGTCGCCCGCGTGCTTCTCCACCAGCCGCTCCACCACCCGGCGCTTGGTCGCCGTGGTCGAGCAGAACCGGTACTTCTCCTCCGGCTCGGCCGTCGCGTACGCCAGCCGCTCGGAGTCGGTCAGCGTCACCCGGACCTCGCAGCAGTCGGCGGGCGCGATGTAGCCCTGCGCCTCGATCTCCTTCCACGGGGCGTCGAACCGCTTCGGGCCGATCAGCGAGAACACGTCGCCCTCCCGGCCGTCCTCGCGCACCAGCGTCGCGGTCAGGCCGAGCCGGCGGCGGGCCTGCAGGTCCGCGGTGAACTTGAACACCGGCGCGGGCAGCAGGTGCACCTCGTCGTAGACCACCAGGCCCCAGTTGCGGGCGTCGAACAGCTCCAGGTGCGCGTACACGCCCTTCCGCTTGGTCGTCATCACCTGGTACGTGGCGATGGTGACCGGGCGGATCTCCTTGCGGGTGCCGCTGTACTCGCCGATCTCGTCCTCGGTCAGCGAGGTGCGCTTCACCAGCTCGTGCTTCCACTGCCGGGCCGAGACGGTGTTCGTCACCAGGATCAGCGTCGTCGACTTGGCCTCCGCCATCGCCGCCGCGCCCACCAGCGTCTTGCCCGCGCCGCAGGGCAGCACCACCACGCCCGAGCCGCCGTGCCAGAAGCCGTCCACCGCGTGCCGCTGGTACGGGCGCAGCTGCCAGCCGTCCTCGCGCAGGTCGATCGGGTGCGCCTCGCCGTCCACGTACCCGGCGTGGTCCTCGGCCGGCCAGCCCAGCTTCAGCAGCACCTGCTTGATCTGCCCGCGCTCCGAGGGGTGCACCGCCACGGTGTCCGGGTCGATCCGGGCCCCCACCAGCGGGACGATCTTCTTCGAGCGCAGCACCTCCTCCAGCACCGGCCGGTCGGTGGTGGTCAGCACCAGCCCGTGCACCGGGTGCTTCTGCAGCTGCAGCCGCCCGTAGCGCGCCATGGTGTCCGCGACGTCCACCAGCAGGGCGTGCGGCACCGGGTAGCGCGAGTACTCCACCAGCGCGTCCACCACCTGCTCCGCGTCGTGCCCCGCGGCCCGCGCGTTCCACAGCCCCAGCGGCGTCACCCGGTACGTGTGCACGTGCTCCGGCGCCCGCTCCAGCTCGGCGAACGGCGCGATCACCCGCCGGCACTCCGCCGCCCGCGGGTGGTCGATCTCCAACAGCAGCGTCTTGTCGCTCTGGACGATCAAGCAGGACACACATACCTCCGTGGATAGGATCGCCAGGTGACAGAGACAACCACTGCCACTGCTCGGGCCATGCCCCGTGCCCGTCGCCGGAAGGGCGTTCCGGCCAGCGCACCCGGAATGCGCGCAGCCCTCTATGTTCGCCTATCGCGCGAGACCGAGGAAACCACGTCCCCCGAGCGTCAGCGGGCAGCCTGCGAGGCACTGTGCGAAGCCCGGGGATGGACTGTCGTGATGGTCGAGGACGACATCGACGTGTCCGGTTTCTCGCGCGGACTGGAGCGTCCGGGACTCCAGCGCATTCTTTCGAGGCTACCCGAGCTCGATGTGGTGGTGTTCTTCAAGATCGACCGTCTCGCGCGCTCCACGGTGGACTTCGCCGAGATCATGCGGATCACCGAGGCGCAGGGCGTGGCGCTGGCGTCGGCGACCGAACCGCTGGACCTCACGTCGTCTATGGGGCGCGCCATGGCGAAGGTGATCGCCGTCTTCGCGGAGCTGGAGTCGGACACGATCGGGATGCGCGTCTCCAGCGCCCATGAACACCTGCGCCGCGAAGGCCGCTACACCGGGGGACGGGTGCCGTACGGGTACCGCGTCGTCCCGAACCCGGACGGTGCGGGCAAGGTGCTGGAGGTCAACCCGGAGGAGGCCAGGACGGTCCACGGGATCGTGGAACGCATCCTGGCCAAGGACTCCCTGATGACCGTCGCGGTGGACCTGACGAAGGCGGGCGTACCCTCGCCCGGCCACAGCTCACGGCAGACCACCGGGAAGCGGAGCGACTCGAAGAAGTGGTACACGACCACGCTGCGCAGCCTGCTCACCAACCCGCAGTTGCTCGGTCAGGTGATCGAGGACGGGAAGCCCATCCTGCGGACCGACGGCCTGCCGCTGGTCAGCCGCCCACCCATCCTCGACATGGACACCTGGCAGGCCCTCCAGGACGAACTGACGCGGCGCGCCAACCCCGGTGACCGGCGGCGGGAAGGGACGTCGCTGTTGCGCGGCGTCGCGCACTGCGCGCTGTGCGGCTTCCGGATGTACACCTTCGTCGCGCGCGGCCGCGTCCGGTACCGCTGCATCGGTCGCCTGAAGAAGCGCCAGGGCGGCGAGCAGATCGACTGCTACGGCGTGAGCATCGCCGGTGAGGCGATGGAAGACCACGTGGAGGCGCAGTTCCTCACGTCGTTCGGTCGGCTCGCCGTGGTGCGGATGGTCGAGCACGCCGGAGAGGACTTCCGGCCGCAGATCAGGCAGGTCCGGGAAGCACTGGCCGACCTTGAGGCGGACCGGTACGACCGTGGCCTGTTCAAGGGGGAGGACGGCGCGAACCGCTTTGCCGCGCAGTACGCCAAGCTCGAAGAGCGCATCGCCTCACTGGAGGACAAGCAGCGCCACGCCAAGCCCGCCGGGGTCACGGCGGTCCCGACCGGGCTGACGCACGCACAGCAGTGGAAGGCGGCCGACACGGCGGGCAAGCGGGACCTCCTGCTGAACGCGGGGACGTATGTCGAGGTCTCGCCCGCGAAGAAGGGCGGTCGCAGGCTCGACACGTCCCGCCTGGCGGTCCACTTCGGCATGGACGGACAGATCCGGCGTGCCGACGCAGAGGGCAGGGACGTGGAAGAGGCGATCCGCGAGCAGGTGCAACGGGAGGCCGCAGACGCGGACTGGTAGTCCTGCCGTGATCTGCTCGGCCCCGTTCGACCCTTGCTGGTCGGGCGGGGCTTCTTCGTACCGTGGGACTCTTGGGCAAGTACATGGATGACGCGCTCGCTCGCCGGGCGCGGGAGGCTTCCGCTCACGTGGCCTCGTGGCAGGGGGAACCGGCCGTGCCGTTCGCCTGGAGCGGGGCGCGATGGGAGACGCCGGCCGGGCAGTGGCGCGACCTGCCGCTGATCCGTCGGGGCATGGGCGAGTGGTTGGCGAACCTGGCGGGGTGGCTGCGGTACGAGAACTACGAAGCCATGACACTCGCCGAGCGAAAGGCCAAGCTGGAGTGGGACGCGAGGAACTACGAACTGAACGCGCGCACCACCTTCACGGACCCGGGTGCGAATACGTACGCGCTGCGCCAGGCCGCCGCGCTACGCGGTCAGGCTGCGGAGACCGACGTTCCGCCGATGACCGTGGAACTGGTGGAGATCGAGGCTTTCCCGTGTCTGGGCGAGGAAAGCAAGGCGCTGCGGAAGTTCGCCCCGGTGCCCGCTGGCGATCCCGGCTCCGGCTCGCCGTGCGTCTCCTGGGTGTGCCGCCGTTTTTTGGGTGAGACGGTCATGGGCGGTGGTCGTAGTAGACAGCCCATAGGTGCCCGTGGCCGCTGGATGATCCCCGGTGTCCGTACTGGTCCGACTCCCCCAGGACGGAGAGCACTTCGAGCTGGTCCACCTCGCTGTCTTCGGCGTGCACGGGAAGCCTGATGCGAACCCCTTCGGGGACTTCTGTCACCTGCACCTCCGCACCCGTCAGCACTGCCAACCGCGATGCCGCTTCCCAGACCCGGCGGTACGCCTCCGTCATCGTTCCTCCGCCGTGTGCTCCGGCGGGGCCAACTCCTCCAGCGCGGTGATGCCTTCGCGCCCGTCCCACAGGTGCCGGACGAACACCCCGCAGGCGTGCACCGCCATCACCCGCACCGCCCGGCCGGAGCGCCGATCGTAGGCTTCCTGGCCCTCTCCGGGCTCCCAGTGCTCAGGAGTGCTCATCCGCCCACCTCTCGGCGGCTCCGAAGAACGGGAACACCAGCGGTTCGCCGTCGGCGCCGGCTACGGGGTTGTCGGTATCGGCGCAGTCGACCAACCCCCAGAGGTCCACGACCAGCGCACCGGGCTCCGCCGGTACGGGCACCACTCTGTAGCACTGCCGGGATGCTGTCGGCATGGGCCGCTCCTCCGTCCGCTCGGTCTGCTTCCGCGCCCACACTGGCGCGCGCTATCGGACGAAAGCGGCACGTACGCAGGACAGTTGGGCCGTCGCGGCAGTAGGTTCGGAAAAGGCCCAAACGTCCCTGGGGGAAGTCTTGAACGCTGCCTTACGATCGGCTATGTCCGCCGCTGGCCTTTCACCACGTCAGTTGGCGGGCCGGGTAGGGGTGTCGGGCAAGACCGTCGAACGGTGGCTGTCGGACAGCCGGCTGATCCCCCACGCCCGCAACCGCGAGGATGCCGCCGAGGCGCTGGGAGTTGACTCAACGATGGTGTGGCCGAAGGCAGTTCGGGACGCGCTCAAGACCGGCCCAGACCGGGAGATCATCCGCAGCTACCCGTACCGGTCCTCCTGCCCCTCCACCGTGTGGGGGGGCCTGATCAAGAGCGCCCGGACGGATCTCTACTTCGCCGGTTACACCAACTACTTCCTGTGGCTGGAACAGCCCAACCTGGTCGAGAGCCTGCGGCGGAAGGTGGAGGCCGGGTGCCGCGTGCGGTTCCTGCTCGGCGACCCCGACGGTGAGGTGACCCGGCAGCGGGAAGCGATCGAGGACGTGGCCCTGACGGTCTCCACGCGCATCAGGATCACCCTGGAGCACCTGGCCCGCCTCGGGCCCCTGGAGGGCCTGGAAGCCCGCTTCTCGGCCCCGCAGGACGCCATGAACCACGTCAGCCTGTCCGTGTTTCGGTTCGACCGTGACGCCTTGGTCACGCCGCACCTCGCCCGGCTGGTGGGCCACGACTCCCCGCTGATGCACCTGCGCGGGCAGGAGAAGGACGGCATGTGGTCCCGGTTCACCGACCACGCCGAAGAGCTCTGGGAACGGGGGCGTCCCTGCCTTCGGGGCGAGGGCGTTGCCTAAGCGACCGCTCGTCCACGGTTGACTGAGGAGACGAAGTCGGCCAGCTCGGCTCGCTGTTCGGCGGTCAGGTGCCGCTTGAGGATCATCGTCACGGCCCGCTTGTCCTGGCGCAGGAAGAGGTAGTCGGGGGTGTCCTCGATCTTCGGGAAGAGGCTCCAGGCGAACTCGGCCGTGTTCGTGTCGCGGTGGATGCGGATGGCCTCGGGCGTGAGCGTGACCTCGGTGGTTCCGGCGAAGGCCGGCATCGCCTTCCGGTAGCTCCGGTTCGTCCCCAGGGTGAGCCGGTAGGCCCAGAGCGCGGCCATGGTCAGGGGCCACAGACCGAACAGGTAGAACCAGGGCTCGTCGCCGAAAGCGGCGCTCGCTTCCATGAGCCCGGCGCAGACGACCAGGATCCCGGCGCCCACCCACACCAACCGGCGGCGTCCACGGTGGGCGAGGACCATGCCTCGGTGCAGATCGTCGTAGCTGATCTGGTAGGACGTGGTGATGTGCACGGCGCTGCTCCCGGGGACGATGGTCCGGGGAGCTTAGGGGTGATCGCCTGTTCGATCAAGGTGGGGTGGAGTCGAGCGGCCTGCGTCGCTGGCGTGTCGGAAGAGTTGGCTTCTACGATGCGCATCGGGCTTGATGGCTTGCACGATCAGCGGTCCGTCCACGCCTGTGCATCCCCTTCCGCGCGGGCCAAACCTCCAGTGTGCCGCATCGGCCCGGCGGTCGGGGGCGGTGGTCCGGGGCGGCCGGGGCTGCGGGGGCGCGCGGCGGAAGCGGGGGCGTCGCGGCAGTGACCCGGGCCGGGCTCGCTCGTTGGGCAGGGCATGATCAAGCCCAACCGATTCCTGGCCGGCCTGGCGCTCTCCGGCGCGGCCCTCGCCACCGCCCTCGGGGCGGCGCCCGCCCACGCCGCCGACACCGAGGCCATGGCCCTCGACCAGGTCGCCGACATCGGCCAGCCCGGCGGCCTGATCGGCACCGTGGCCTTCACCGGCACCGGCCTGCTGACGGGCGTCGAGCCGAAGATGCCGGACCCGCACGCGATCGTGGACGAGGCGAAGAAGCAGAAGGCCGAAGAGGACGCGAAGCAGCACGCGGGCAAGTAGCCCGGAGCGGGGCCGGGGCGGCGGCCGCGCCCCGGCGGCTACTCCTCGACCTCGGCGACGCCGGTGATCCGGTGCAGCGCGAAGGTGCGCACCCCGTCGGAGAGGTGGTCGTGGGCGGTGACGAAGCCGCCCTCGACCTTCACCGGGTCGATGACCCGCTGGGAGGAGAGCCCTTCCGCGTTGATGTAGCCGATCCACATCCGCTCGCCGAGCAGCACGGCGGTCTGCAGGGCGGCCAGCGTGTCGGCGGCGGCCGTGCGCGGCACGGCGCTGTGCGCGGCGGGTCCGGCCACGGCGTCCTTGCGGACGGCGGTCGCGGCCCGGTCGCCGGCCCGGATGGCGCGGACGGCGGCGGTCAGCAGGGCGTCGTCGGGGCGGGCCGGGCCGTCGGGGACGGGCAGCGGCGCGGTGCGCGGCGGGGTGCGGCGGCTGTCGGGGCGGGTGATGACCACGTCGCCCTCGGCGGACTCCGCGGCGGGCGCGTAGCCCATGGTGCGCAGCACGGCGAGCAGCGTCTCCGGCCCGGCCTGGGCGGCGAGCACGGTGGGGGCGAGCAGCCGCAGCCGCAGTTCGGCGGCGCGCCGGTCGGCGAGCACCTCGCCGAGCAGCCGTGGGTCGTCGCAGCGCAGGTAGGAGGAGGCCGCGCCGACCCGCAGGATGCCGTGTCGGCGGGCCACGTCGTCGATCAGGTAGGCGAGCGGCTGCGGGACGGGCGTGCGGGAGTGCTGGGCCAGGAACGCCTGCAGGTCGGCGGCGGTGCGCCCGGCGTCGAGGGCGCGGCGGACCGAGTCGGGGGTGAAGCGGTAGACGGTCGCGCCGCCCTTGGACTCGATGTCGGCGGCCAGTGCGAGCGCCTGGGCGAGCGGGGTGAGCAGCGGGCCGGGGGCGATCGCGGTCAGGTCCGGCTGCAGGATGACGTGGTCGAGCGGCTCGGGCAGCAGCGGGGCCAGCACGGGCGCCGGGTCGGCGCCGTCGAGGAGGGCGCGGGCGGGGGAGGCGAGGGCGCCGCGCCCGGTGACGCCGAGCAGTTCGGCCTCGTGCAGCGTCCAGTCGGTGAGCTGGTCGCGCAGGTCGCGGCCGTCGGGGCCGGTGGGCCCGCCGCGCAGCGGTCGGTGCCAGCGCAGGGCGGGCAGCAGGGCGTCCGCGGACGCGGCGGTGCCGGGCGGGAGCTCGGCCAGCCGGGTCAGCGCGGCGCGGCGCACGGACGGGGCCAGGGTGCGGTCGAGCTCGGGGCCGAGCGCGGCGCGCGGGCGGCCCTTGCCGTCGGGGGTGCCGGTGAGCCGGCCGATCCGGGTGGCGGCGAGCCAGGCGCGGGCGAGCAGCGTCCAGCGTTCGGCGGTGTCCTGCTGGAGCCAGGCGTCGTACGCGGGGGTCGGGGCCCAGACCTCGTCGACCTCGCCGTCGGGGGCCAGCAGGCCCGCGGTGTGGGCGAGTTCGATCCAGAACGCGGCGTCCGCCTCGGAGCCCTCCAGCAGGGCGGCGGCGCGCTTGAGGTCGCGCACGCCCAGGCCGCCGGCCCGCAGGGTGGGCGGCGGGGTGAGGCTCCAGGACTCCAGTAGTTCCTCGACGGTGCGGACGGCGGTGCCGGCCTGTCCGGCGGCGGTGCGGTCGGTGCCGGCCGGGTCGCGTTCGACGACCGGGGCGACGGCGGGCGGCGCCGGGTCGACGGTGCGGTGGGTGCGGCCGCCGCGCAGGTGCAGGGCGAGCTCGCGGGGCAGCACCACGGAGGTGGGGCTGGAGGGCAGCAGCAGGCCGCGGGCGAGCAGCCACTCGACCGGGCTGCGGGCCTCCTCGGCGGTGACCTGCCGGGCGGCGTCCGGCACGGTGCCGGTGGGCGGCCCCCAGACCAGGCGCTCCAGCAGGCCGAGGGCGGCGGGCGGGGCCTGGTCGAGCAGCGCGCCCAGCCGCTTGCGGTCGCCGAGCAGGGCGGTGAGCGCGGCGACGGCGGTGACCGGGTCGGGGGTGGGTGGCAGGCCGGTGCCGGCCAGCAGCTGCTGCAGCCGGGCGGGCGACATGCCGGCGGTGGCCTCGGCGAAGGTCGGGCCGAGACCGGTCCGGCCGGGGTTGAGCGCGCTGGGGGCGAGCGCCTCGCGGACGGCCAGCACCAGGCGCAGCGCGGAGTCCGGACCCCACAGCAGGGCCTGCTCGCGCAGCCGGTCGAGCGCGGCGGGGAGGGCGGCGGTGACGGCGGCCCGGTCGACGGGCTCGGCGCCGGGGTGCGGCTTGACCCGGGCGGGCCCGGTCAGCAGGCCGCGCACCGCGGCCTCGGAGGCGCCCTCGGGGGCGGCGGCGAGCGCCTCGGCGACCTGCAGGGTGAACCGGTCGAGCCGTTCCAGGGCGCGCAGCACGGACGCCCGGCTGGAGAGCCGTGCGGACAGCTGGGTGAGGTCGGTCGGCACCGGGTTCAGCAGGTCCGGGCGGGCCCGGAGCAGCGCGGCCACGGCCTCGTCCCCCCGGCCGCGGAGTTCCTCGGCCAGGGTGCGGGGGGCGGTGGCGCGGGTGGCGCGCGGCGCGCTCTGCGGTGCGGTCATCCGGTCCAGACTAGTCAACGCCTCCGGTCGCGGCCCAGAACGGCGGCGGAACTCGGGGTGAACCGGTGCCCGCCGGGCAGTGCGGAGGGCACCGCCGGGCAGGGTCGGGGAGGCCGTCGGGCGGTGCCGGGGGCGTCCGCTCAGCAGCGCCGGGCGTGCCGGGCCCAGCTGTCGGGCGGTGCGGCGAGGGCGCGTTCCACGGCCCACCGGACGCCCTCGGCGAGCGCGGTGACGGCGGCCACCGGGTCGTCGAAGGCGCGCTCGGGGAGTTCGTGGACGCGGTGCGACCCGCAGTCGACGGGTGCCGCGCAGCGCACGGCGGTCCGGACGGACAGCTCCCAGGGCGGCCCGGGCAGCGGGTGCCATTCGAGCGGGTCGCGGGGGGCGTCCAGTTCGGCCTCGCACCACAGGCCGGGCCCCTCCGCGTACCCGGACAGCCCGCACGGCCCGGCCGGCAGTTCGTGCCAGCTCAACTGCCAGTCGCCGCCGAAGCGTTCGGCGAAGTCGCGGAGCGTCCCGGCGGCGGCGCGCAGCGGTGGCAGCAGGGCTGACGGGTCGTCGAGGGCGGGGAACAGGCGGCGCGGGTCGCCCTCGTCCCAGCGGATCGTTCGCACGGTGGGCAGTGTGCCAGGGCCGGACGGGGCTCGCTTCGGGAGGGTGCGGGTGGGTACCGTCTCGGTGGGCGGGTTCGTGGACGTGAGGGCGGGTGGCGGGGCGATGGCGGGCGGCTCCTGGTGGCGCGAGGGCGGACCGGCGGACGGTGCGGAGGGCGG
>NZ_JBSGET010000173.1:0-15627 GCF_053603035.1 Kitasatospora sp. NPDC004272
GGCCGGAAGCCCTCGTACTGGATGTACTTGGGTTTTCGGCCGGTGCGGCGAGAGTGCGTGCCGGGCGTCGCGACGGGCGAAGGTCGCCTGACGCGACACTAGCCGATGGACAGCCAGAGGGCCGCGGCCGCGGCGGCCAGGAGGGCGAGGTTGAGGCCGATCCGGCGGTCGCCACCGGTCAGGTGGACCGGGATGGCGCCGAGTTGGAGCAGGAGGAGGCCGGTGGCGGCGGCCGGGGCGAGCCAGGGCGCGGTGCCGGTCAGCGGGGGCAGCAGCAGGCCCGCGGCACCGAGGAGTTCGAGGGTGCCCAGGGTGCGTAGGACGGGCAGCGGGACGCGGTCGACCCAGGCCATCATCGGGCGGAGCCGGTCGGGGCTGCGGAGCACTTTGAGCGCGCCCCCGTAGAGGTAGACGAGGGCGAGCAGCCCGGCGACGATCCAGTAGGCGATTTCCATGGTTCCCGTCCGTGGGGGGGACACCGCTGCGCGGGCCCGTCGGTGGCGCGGACCTGACCGGCCGCGCTCGGACGAGTCCACCGCCAGGGCCGGACGGCTGTCCAAGACCCGTTCCGCACGGCCGATACCGGATGGGTATCGTCGCAGCGTGGAGCTACGAACCCTGCGGTACTTCGTGGCGGTCGCCGAGGAACTGCACTTCGGCCGGGCCGCCCGCCGCCTGCACATCAGCCAGCCACCGCTGAGCCGGGCGGTCCGGCAACTGGAGGCCGACCTCGGTGCGCTGCTGCTCGTCCGCTCGCCCTCCGGCGTCGCGCTCACCGCGGCGGGTGCGGTGCTGCTGGAGGAGGCGCGGTCGCTGCTGGCCGGCGCCGAACGGGCCCGGTCGCGGGTGGCCGCGGCGGCCGGGCGCACGGGCCTCACCGTCGGCATCCTGGGCGACAGCACCGATCCGGGGGTGTCCCGCTCGGCGGCCGCCTTCCGCCGCAGCCGTCCGGACGTCGACGTCCGGGTCCGGGAGACCGACCTGACCGATCCGACCTGCGGGCTGCGCGCCGGGCTGGTGGACGTCGCGCTGACCAGGGCGCCGTTCGACGGGACGGGCCTGGCGGTGCGCACGCTGCGGGCCGATCCGGTGGGGGTGGTGGTGCGCGCGGACGACCCGCTGGCCCGCCGCGAGCGGCTGCGGCTCGTCGAGCTGGCCGACCGGCGCTGGTTCAGGTTCCCGCCGGGCACCGATCCGCAGTGGCAGGCGTACTGGCACGGCGGCGTCCCGCGCGAGGGGCCGGTGGTGCGGGGCGTCCAGGAGTGCTTGCAGGCCGTGGTGTGGAGCGGCACCATCGGCCTGATGCCGCTCGGGCACGAGCTGCCCGCCGAGCTGGCCGTGGTGCCGCTGGTCGACCTGGCGCCGAGCAGGGTGGTGGTGGCGTGGAACGAGGGCAGCGGCGACCCGCTGGTCCGCGCGTTCGTCGAGACGGCGACGGCCGCGTACCGCGCCTGAGCCCCGGTCCGCACGGGCCCGGCACGCCTCGGCGGCCCTGCAGGCCCTGCCCTGCTTGCGGTACTTGTGGTGCTTGTGGTGCCTCCGGTACTTGCGGTGCTTGCGATGACCGGGCTTGCAGGGCTGGCTGTGCTTGCGCGGCTCAGCAGGCGCAGGAGATGCCGGAGCGCGGGGCGGTCAGGTCGTCGATCGGGCGCTGCTCGGTACCGGCGGCGGTGTCGTAGGCGAAGCCCTCGCGGGCCCAGTACTCGAAGCCGCCGAGCATCTCCTTGACCCGGTAGCCGAGCCGGGCGAAGGCCAGCGCCGCGCGGGTGGCGCCGTTGCAGCCGGGGCCCCAGCAGTAGGTGACCACGGTCAGCGACGGGTCGATCGACTCCGGTGCCCGCTCGGCGATCTGCGCGGTGGGGAGGTGGACGGCGCCGGGGATGTGCCCCTGGTCCCAGGCGGCCTTGCTGCGGGTGTCGACCACCACGATGCCGGGCACGCCGGCGGCCAGGTCGGCGTGGACGTCGGAGACGTCCGCCTCGAAGGCGAGCCGCGCCGCGTAGTGGGCGGCGGCCACGGCCGGGGTCGCCGCGGGGACGCTCAGGACGGCGCTGGTGACGGTAGCGGCGGTGGCGGTGGCGGTGACGTCGGCGGCGGACATGGGGGTGCCTCTTTCTGACGGTGCGGGGGTTCCGGGGCCGGGGCTCCGGGTACTGCTCCGGAGCGGGTTCCGGGGCCGGTGGCCGGTGGCCGGTGGCCGTTGGCCGGTGGCCGGTGGCCGTTGGCCGCTCCGGGGCCGGTGGCCGGTGGCCGTTCCGGTCGCCCGGTCGGCGACGGCTCCAGTCTCGCGGTACGCGCACCCGCCCCACGAGTGGCGTGACCGCCTACGGCCGCCAAGATCCCGCCAACCCGGCCGCCAGCCCGCGGTGCGCGCTGTCCCTCACTCACCGCTCCCTGCTCCCTGCTCCCCGTTCACCGTCTCGCCTCCGTCTCCCCGCGCAGGCGGGCGAGGCCGGTGTCCAGGGCGGCTTCCAGGTGGGTGGTGGCGCCGGTGGCCATCAGGATCAGCACACCGCCCTGGATCCCGGCCAGCAGCGCGGCGGCCTCCCGCTCGGCGTCCAGGGTCGGGGCGGCCGTGCCGTCGTCCTGCAGATGGCGAACGCCCGCAGCGAGTTGGCGCTGCCACTGGGCGAGCAGTTCGCAGGTGACCGCCCTGGTGGCGTCGGTGGCCCCGCCGAGCTGGGCGAGTGCCGTGTGCAGGGGACAGTTCACGCCCTGGGCGCGGTAGCGGGCGATCACCTTGTCACGCCACCGCCTCCAGGCGTCCCAGGAGGTGAGGGAGCCCAGCTCGGGCTGCTGGTCCTCGATCACCCGGGCCGCCTCGTGGCGGGCGACGGCGAGCAGCAGGTCGTCCTTCCCGGCGGGGAAGTAGTGGAAGAGCTGGCTCTTGCTGGTCGCGGTGCGGGCCATGACGTCTTCCAGCCGCACCGCGAACACCCCGTGCTCGCGGATCTGCTCGGCAGCGCCTTCGACGATGCGCTGCCGGGTGGCGGCGCCCTTGCGGGTCAGCGGCACGGTTCTCCTCCGGTGGGGCGGGACGCGGTGGTTCAGGGCAGCAGGAGCAGTTTGCCGGTGGTGCGGCGGGATTCGAGGTCGGCGTGCGCGCGGGCGGCGTCGGCGAGGGGGTAGCGACCGGTGATCCGCTGGACCAGCCGCCCGTCCCGGACCAGGTCGAACACCTCGCCGGAGCGCCGCACCAGGGCCTCGCGGGTGGCGACGTGGTGGTGCACGACCGGGTAGCTGAGCAGGATGCTGTTGGGCAGGTCGGTGGGCCGCAGGGTCGGAACGCCCATGAACGGTCCGTAGTAGGCGTGCACGCCGTGCGGGCGCAGCGAGAGCTGGGAGGAGCGGAAGGTGTCCGCGCCGCCGCCGTCGTAGACCACGTCGGCCCCGCGTCCGCCGGTGAGTTCGCGGATCCGGTCCTCGAACCCGGCGCCGGAGTGGACCAGGACGTGGTCGGCCCCGGCCTCCGCCGCTACCACCGCCTTCTCCTCCCGGGAGACCAGGCCGATCACCCGGCCGCCGCGGGCCCTCACCAGTTGAGTGAGCAGCCGACCCACGCCACCGGCCGCCGCGTGCACCACGGCGGTACTGCCGGGGGCGGCCGGGTAGGTCTCGGTGGTCAGGTGGTTGGCGGTCAGGCCCTGCATCAGCAGGCCGCCGGCGACCTCGTCCGACACACCGTCGGGCACCTTGACCAGCGCCTCCGCCGGGACGGCCAGCAGTTCGGCGTAGCTGCCGGGGTGGTAGAACCAGGCCACCCGGTCCCCGGTGGCCAGGCCGTCGACGCCCGGGCCGAGCCCGGTGACGTACCCCATTCCCTCGACGCCCAGGCCGGTCGGCGCCGCCCAGCCCGGTCCGCCCTGGGCACGGGCGCCGACGTCCATGTAGTTGACCCCGGCCGCGCCCAGCCGCACCAGCACCTCCCCCGGGCCCGGTACGGGGTCGGGCAGTTCGGTCCAGCGCATGGTCTCGGGGCCGCCGTGCTCCTCGATCCGGATCGCGTACATGGGACAGTGCCTTCCTGTTCGGGCCCGGTGGCACCCGGGCACGCTCAGCACACTAGGCAGCGAAAAATGGACCAGCAAGTCCAGAAAAGCGTGCCCAGGTGCGACTGGCAGCCCCGGCCTGCTCGGCGGGCGCAGCCTGCTCGGCGGGCTCGGCGGGCTCAGCTTGCTCGGCGGTAGCTTCCACGGCGCGCAACGTACGGAGGAACTCACGTCCGGCCTCGTGCCGGGTGTGGTCGTGGCGGCGCGCTGGGCGGCCGGTGGGGCCGGCGCCCCACAGCAGGCGTCCGGCCTCGAAGCCGACCCGGGTGCGCCCACCCGGCCCGGGTGCGGCTCGTCGCCGTGACCCGTACCCGGGCGCAGACCACGAACCCGGCGGGTCCGCCGGACTCCAGGACCAGGCACAGTGGCGGACGGCGGACCGGATCGTGGATCCAGCCCGTCGCGTGGGCCAGCATCCGCGCGCGCCCGTCTGGGTCGCACCCCCGGACGGTCAGCGGGTCGGAACTCTGTTGCAGGTTCATCGCCACCACTCCCTCGAAGCAGGCTTCGACTGTCTCCTCCCCTCGTTCCAGGCCGCGCCGCGCAGCAGGAGCGTCATGTGGCTGACGGCGTAGTACCAGACCCGAAAGCGCCGCCGCACGGTGAACGCCGTTGTGCTACCAGGGATGTGATCACTCGTCTCCCTGTGCTCCTCACCACTCTCCAGCCGGGAACCCCCGCACCCTTGCTCGTCCTCGTCAGTTCAGTTGCTCCCGGCGCCCCAGCAGGCGTACCCCCGTTCCAGTTCGGCGGCGTACTGCCGCAGGTCGAAGCGGACCTCCTCGATGGCGCCGCCGTCGACCCCGGGGTACACCAGACCACTCCACACCACGTTCCGCCCCCGCAGCCGGACCTGGATCTCGACCTCGGGCGCGTCGCTCCCGTCCCGCCCCAGCATGGCCACGTTCACGGTGCGGGCGCGGTCGGTGGGCCAGAGCGGGCCACCGGGACGGAGCAGCAGGCCCGGCGGTGCACCGGCCGCACCGGCGTGGCTGCGCGTGATCAGGTCGAGGCCGTCCACGAAGAGGTACGTGTGCACGGCCCCGCACTGCGGCGGCCCCGGGCAGACACCGGTCAGTAGCGTGCTGACCCGGCCCGGTAGCGGGCCCTGCCCTTGCCCCTGTCGCTGCCCGGGGCTGCCGGGGCTGCCGTCCGCACCCGCCGAGAGGGCGCGCACCGTGCGCGGAGGTCTACGCGGCACCGAACCTCCCGGGTACCCCGACCGTCCCGGTCGGCCCGGGTGTCCCGGATCCGTTTCCGGGCTGCGGGGGCGGGGCGGTGACCTGGGCCTGGTGGGCGGACTTCGGGCCGCCCAGGGTCCAGAGGTGCACGACGCCGTCCTGCGCGGACTTGGTGAACCAGGTGCCGTCGCCGAGCCCCTGGACGAGGCCGGTCACCGGGAAGGGGTAGTGGACCTGTGCGGTCACCCGGGGTTCGGCGTGGTCCGCGAACTCCGCGAGCCAGTGCCGACCGGTGCCGTGCTCGTCGTCGCTCTCGGCCGTTCCCACGATGGCCGTGTCCTCGTCGAGGAACCCGCCCGTGTAGTCGAAGTAGACCTGTGGTTCCTCCCAGTAGTCGGGATCGGGGGCGGGAGCGGGGTCCGGGGTGGCGTCGGGGTGCGGGGGCAGCAGGTCGGCGTGCAGTGCCGCGCTCACGGCTCCGTCGGAGGTCCGGTGTACGGCGAGGCGGTTCTGGGCGTGCGTCACGGTCAGCAGTCGGTGGCCGGAAGCGCTGACCGCGAGCAGGACGAGGTCCTCGTCCTGGAACCGGTCGACCGCGATGCGGGTCCCGCCGTCCCAGCGGCCCCACCGCAGGGGGCTGCCGTCCTGTCCTTCGCCGAGGCTGAGTCCCATCTGCTGCGGGTCGGGATGCGGCACGTGGAACGAGCCGACGGCTGCCGTACCCGTCTCCGTCCGTGCCAGTACCGTGCCGTCGGTGGCGTCGAGGACGAGCCACTCGTCCGTCGATCGCCCCGCCCCCGGGCCGTCCTGCACCAGCGGGCCCCGGACGTGGGCCCATACCAGGGCGCCGTCGGCGGAGAAGGCCACTGATCCGCGGCCCCCGTACCGGTGTTCCCGGCTGCTCAGGTGCTCCCCGTCCGCTTCGTGGCCGTCGCATCCGGCCCAGCAGCGGTGCCGGACCTCCCAACGGAGCGCCCCGGAACGGTCTACCGCCCGTAGCGCGTACGGTCCGGCGAAGACGGCGAGGTCGCCGGCGGGAGCCACCGCGTACTGGCCGACCCAGCGCGGCCACGGTGTCGGGAACCGGCTCTCCGCGACGACCCGCGCCGGATCGGAGCGGTCCAACTCCCGGACCACTACCTCTGCGTCCCCCCGCTGCACCAGGCGCCGCCGCCCGGCCGTCACTTCCACGGACGGCCCGTCGTCCGGCCTCGCGTAGGGGAAGGGGGCGGCGCAGGTGGCGACCAGACGCGCTGTCACGGTCACGGTGCTGTCACGGTCGTGGTCATGACGGTGTTCCGGAGCGGCGACGGGTTCTTCGGCGCCGCTCCGGGCCCGAGCACCGGCGCCGTCCCCGCTCGGGGCCGCCGGGTTCCCGTCGCCGACGGTGACCGGGGCGCGGTAGACCAGCAGGTACCGCCAGAACAGGAGCCTCCGCACCCGGGCACCGGGCAGCAGCACGGCAGCCTCCCGCGCCGTCTCCGCGTAGGTCATCGTCGGTGGTTTCACCGGCGCCCGGACCGCACCCGGCCCGACCGGGGCGGTGCCGCGGAGCCGCTCCGTGAGCGCGACGAGGGCGCGCGCGACCGCGTTGACCGGGACGGCGGCCAGGCTCCACAGCCAGTCCGTCCGGGACTTCTCCGGGTAGCAGCCCAGCACGACCAGCACCCCGCCCGGGGCCAGCGACTTCCGCAGCGCCCTGACGGTGTCGAACGGCACGTGGTGGAGGCTGGCCAGACAAGAAACGAAGTCGTAGTGGGCCCTGGGCAGTTCGCTCCGGGTCACGTCGGCGTGCCGGAAGTTCGGCGCCCCGTCGCCCGGACCACCGCCCGCCCCGGCGGCGGTCAACTCCCGCGCGGCCTCGATCGCCTCCGCCGAGGGATCGAGCGCGTCCACCTCGATCCCCGAGGCGGCCAGTCGCCGGGCGAAGCGGCCCGTCCCGCAACCGACGTCGAGCGCGGTGCGGCAGCCGGACGGGAGCTGGCGCAGCAGGAGGCGGTGGTAGTGGTCATTGTGGTCGAAGGGCATGGCAGTGACCCTGCCACAGCCCCGCCCCCTCTCCACGGTGGATTCCACCGCTTCCCCACCACTCCGCCCCCTCCGCCGATCGCCCGCCCGCACCACGCCGTTCACCGTGCCGGGCCGCGTCGTGCTCGGCGACACCGTGCTCGGCAACGCTCTGCTCGGCAGCATCGCACTCAGCAGCATCAGGAGCCGCCGCATCGGGCCCGGCCGTGTCTGGGACAGCCGCGCCGGGCCAGGCGGCGGCAGGCCCGGCCGCGCACTGCGGGAACGGCGGCCGCGCACTCCCGTTCGGCCCTGTCGGCCAGGACGGCCGCAGCCCGCATCACCGCCTGCTTGTCGCAGCCAGGTGATACGGCGCCGGACCTGCCGGACAGGCGCACAGCGGTGGCAACGGCCCGGCTCGGCGACGCCCGCGGCCCGGCCGCACGGGAGGCGATGGCGCGGGGTGTCGCCGGCCCGCACCGCTCCGGCGCACGGCAACTCGACTCCGTCCGGCGCGTGTTGGAGTGGTAGGAGCGCGAGAAGGCGTGCCCAGAAGGAGGTTGAACGGCCGGGCCGCACGGGCAGCGGCACGGACCCACGAGAACTGATCACTTGAGCAAGGATTCGCATGTCCCCAAAGTAACGAGGCGAGCACCGAGCGTCACTCATGCCAAGTGCCGTCTTGTTGGTGCACCTAGCCTCACCGAAAAGACGGTAGGAGGCTCCAGAGACAGGGCCCTTGCGATCGGCGAACCTTGGGATCGACGACGCCGGCCAGATGCCGGTGCCGCCCGGACAGGACGACATGACGCCGAGTCAGGAAGCGGAGGAGCCGGTGATGGACGTTCGCGTAGTGCTCAACAGGCCCGTGCTGCGTTGGGGTGCAGCCGTGACGGCGGTGGGTGCGGCGGCCTGCTCCTGGTGGGCGCTCGGCCCCGCACGCTCTCCGTCCACACGGCACCGGCGGCTGGAGTCGCCGCCGCGGCCGCAGCCCGGCGAGCGGGTACGGGCCCGGGAGACCGGGCCGGATCCGGGGCAGCAGCCCTCGCGGCCGACACCGCGGCTCGGTCCCGAGGCACGGCTCGCCCCGGCCCGTGACCAGCAGGAGCGGCTCGACCACGTACCGGACCCCGACAGGCGGGTCGTGGTCGGTGGATCCTCCGACCGGCGCCGAACCCACCACGCCAACTTCACCGCCCCGCAGGCCGCGGATCCGACCGGCCAACCCTTCACCCGCGCTGCCGGTCCGAAGCCGTACCGCTCCGCCAGGGGCCGCCACACCCCGCCGTCGGAGGCCCACATACCGGGAGTCTGCGCACCGGGCCGCTACGTACCGGGGGCTCGGCTCCCCTGATCCCGGCCGACGGGATCCCGGTCAACGGAGACCTGGCCGGCGGGTATCCGATCGGCGGGCGTCCGATCGGCAGGTCCTCCCTCGCCGATCGGGTGGCCGATCTCCGCGATGTCCCCGGCGAGGTCGGCGAGGTCCAGCTCCGGACTGAACACGCGCACGACCTCCTGGGTGAACGGCCGCAGGACGTACGGGTGACGGACGGCACCGAGGGTGACGTCCACCTCGTAGCACTCCTCGGCGAAGCTCCGGTACGCCTCGGAGCTGCCGTCCAGCAGCAGTGCGAACAGCCAAGCGGCGCCGCCGTCCTCCTCCGCGTCCCCCGGCGCGGGTGCGGGCTCTCCGGCCCGCCGGGCGGTGTCGGCCGCCTGGGGCCAGAAACCCACCGTGGCCTCCAACTGCCCGTTTCCGTCGGAGAACGCGGATTTCTCGGCCTGCGTCCGGAAGACCTCCGGCAGCCGGTCGAGCAGCCCGGGCCGCAGCCCCGCCGAGCCGCGTCCGGCCGGGCTCAGCGCGGATTCGTGGTCGAAGCCCCGGGCGAAAGCGCCCGCCGCCGTGAGGACGATCGAGTACGCGTACGCGTCCCCGCTTCCGTTCCGCTTCGAGGCCATCACCTCCCCCGGCGCCCACTGCGAATCGCACGAGTGGTACCGGTCTGCCCAGTTCGGGCTGAGAGCGGCGTCCAACACCGCCAGGGCACGGCAGCGCTCCAGAACGACCGACGCCCCGGGCAGGCTGCTGATCAGTTCGGTCACGTGCGTCCGCCCATCCACCCACCTTCCGTCGACGGCACCGGTAGCGGTGCCGGTCGTCCCCGGGCAGCTGACCGGGGAGGGTTCCGCGGCAGCGGTACGGCCGTCAAGCGGGCTGGTAGATTCCCGGACAGACCGGTCCGCACGTCCCGCGTCCCGTCGCGGCGCGTCACGGTCGGGGAGATCGGGGAGGCACTCTTGGCCGCAGGACGGGTACTCGCCGCGCGCTACCGGCTGGACGAGCTGATCGGCCGTGGCGGCATGGGCCAGGTCTGGCACGGGTGGGACGCGGCGCTGCGGCGCCGGGTGGCCGTCAAGCTGCTGCACACCGACCTGCACGACCCGCGCGGCACCGAGCTGTTCCTCAACGAAGCCCGGCTCGCGGCCGGCCTCGGTCACCCCGGCATCGTCACCGTCCACGACCTGGGCCACGAACCCGACGGAACGGCCTACCTGGTGATGGAGTTGCTCACCGGCACCGACCTGGCCGTCCGACTGCGGACGGACGGGCCACCGCCGCTCGCCGAGGCCGTGGGCTGGACGCTCCAGCTCTGCGACGCGCTCGCGTTCGCGCACGCCGCGCGGGTGGTTCACCGGGATTTGAAGCCCGCCAACCTGTTCCTCGCCCGGAACGGACGGCTGAAGATCCTCGACTTCGGCATCGCCAAGCACCGCGAGGGGCGGTCCGACTCGCACAGCCGGGTGATGGGCACCATGGCGTACATGCCGCCGGAGCGCTTCCACGGCCGCTCCGGCGACCACCGCGGAGACCTGTACGCGCTCGGCTGCGTGCTGTTCGAGTTCCTCACCGGGCGCCCGCCGTTCGGCGCGGGCGACCCCGTCCCGCTGATGCTGCGTCACCTGTCCGAACCGGCCCGGCCTCCCGGCCACGAAGCCCCCGGCCCGGTCCCTCCGGAACTCGACCGTCTGGTCCTCGACCTGCTCGCCAAGGATCCGGACGAGCGCCCCCGGTCCGCCAGCGAGGTGATCGACCGGCTCCGCCGGCTACCCGCCTTCCCCGCTCCCACCCCCGCCCCGGAGGTGCACTTCCCGGCCGACCGGAACACCGTTCGCCTGCTGTCCCGAGCTGATCCTCCCCAGGTCGATCCAGCCCAGATCGATCCAGCCCGGGTCGATTCGCCGCCCATCGGCCCACCTCCGGCCGCCCTACCGACAGCCGTGACCGCCCCGTTGCCCGCACCCGCCCCGACCCTCCTGGCGGACACCCTGCCGGTCACCCTCCCGGAACCCGGTCCGCACGCCGAGGAGTCGGTGTACGTCGACTGGATCCGCACCCTGCACGCCGCCGGTCAGCTCCCGTCACCGGAACGGATGCTGGCCCGGCACGGCCGCGGTTACCAGTCCGGCGCCTGGGCCGCCGCGGTGGCCGGGTCCTGGCCGGCTGCGAGCCTCGGCACACTGCTGGCCACCTACGAGAACGCCCGGCTCTCCCGCCTCGCCAACGAGATCGTCCGGAGCATCCCCACCCACCGCGAACCCGCCGAACTCCCCGCCGTCCTGGCCGGACTGCGCGCGGCCGACCAGCAACTCCGGCTCAGCATGCTGACCGCCGCGCTTGAAGCCCCTGGCCCACGCATCCCGCCCCCGGCGCCACCAGTGGCACCGTCCGTGACACCACACCCGGTCGTTCCCGGCACGGCGGGCCGTACCGAGCTGTACGCCAAGCTCGCCCTCCGCACCCGCGCCGTCGAGGCGGAGCGCACCGCACTGCTCGCCCGGCTCGCCCGCGGGGTGCGTACCCTCGCCACCCGGCCCGTGGTGCCGCCGTTCGCGGCAGTGGTCGCGGCGGTGGGCACGCTCACCGCCGCAGGAGACGCGGACGAGGCCGCGTTCCTCGACTGGATCGGGGCGCAAACCTCCGGCCCGGCCCGCTTCCGGGCCGAGTGGCTGCCCACCCTGCACCAGGTCAGGCACTCGGGGATCTCACCGGACGACCTGGTGTCGGCAGTCGCCCGGGCCTGGCCGGCGGCCGAACTCGGCGCGGTGGTGGCCGCGTTCCACGCCTCCGGACAGTTCGCGGTCGCGGCGCAGCTGGTCCGGCTGGCCCCGTCGGTGCGCGCGCCCACGGAGTTCCCCGATCTGGTGACCGGGTTCCGTCGGGCGGGCCAGCACGGTCGGCTGGAGGTCCTGCTCTGGGAAGTCAGCCGGTCGGCCCCGCTGTCCGTGGCGGCCGCCGCAGCGGCTCTCACCCTCGCCGGGGAGCACGACGCCGCGACCGCAGTCCTGCGCCCCCGCTCGATGACACTGGCAGAACACCGGAACCTCCTGCTCAACAGGAGCCCGCACCACTGACCGCACCGCCCCGACCCACCACACCCTGGCTCACCACAACCCGACCCACCACAACCCAACTCGTCCCAGCCCGACTCACCCCAGCCCGACTCGCCCCGCCGGTTCCCCAGCGCGCCCGGTGGTGGACGCTGTCGTCCAGCACAGCCGGCGTCCGTTCGAGGAGACCGGTGAACGCGGACACCGGTAGTCCGACGGTGAAGTCCCAGCCCACGTGCCTGGCGTGGCGCAGCGGGTGCTTCTCCTGCCAGAACGCGAAGGTGCGCGCCAAATCGTCGCCGGCGCGGAACAGCGGGCGAGCAGGTTACCCGTGGTGGGCCACCGGCCAGGGTCCGGTGGTGCTCGTGGCGATTGGCGGCATCGGTAGCAGCGTTGGCGTCAGCTGCCGGGGAACTCTCCAACAGGTGCCGGTGGTTGGCCTCCGGTGGCAGAACGGGCCAGGGACGCGGCTCCCTGGTGCCGGCCCGCAGTCGATCGGCCTCCCAGCTTGGGGGTGCCTGAACTGCGCGACGATAGCCGTGTTGTCGTCGCAGGTCAGCAGCTTTTCGACTGCCCACGGGTCAACCCGGTGCAGATGTCCGCCACCATCGCCGCTCTCGGCGGCGAACCCGCCCCCGTACCCCCAGCACGATCGTCACGGCCCGATCGCACCAGGACTCCCCGAGCGGACGCAAGCACGCTCCCGGCTCAATGGGAAGTTGCAGGGCAAGGGGGGTTCGACGGCAGACTCTAGGGTGGGGCGGCCAGGTTCTCGCAGCGTTCCCCGTCCGTGACTGGAAGATCTCCATGAGCGTCACCGCCCGTCCCGTCGCCACCATCGCCGCACCGTTCGGCCCACTCGGCCCACTCGGCCCACTCGGCCAGCCGGGCCCGCCTGATCTGCCCGGCCGGACCGGCCTGCCCAGCCAGCCCGGCTCGCCCGGTCCGCTTCCGGTCGAGTCGCCGCGGCTGGGGGTGTTCGCCGGTGGACGACGGCTGGTCGTGCAGCAGGGGGACGCCGAGGTGGTGGCCGTGGCGCTGGGCGGTGCGGAGGGTCCGGGTGTCCCGGTGGGGGCGGTGCGTTTCCCGGCGCCGTGGCCGCGCCGGTTCGGGACGGCTGCGGTGCTGCCGGGGCTGGAGGTCGCGGTGTTCACGGGCACGCACGCGCTGCGGGCGGTGGCGGCGGACGGATCGACGGTGTGGGAGGTGCGGCACGGCTGCTGGGTCTGCGGGTCGCCGCACCCGTCGTTCGAGGCGTACGCGGACGACCCCGAGCATCGTTTCCCGGACGGCGGCTCGGTCGCCCCCGGCCCGGACGGCACACTGCTGTGGGCGCACGTGCCAGGGCCGTTGGAGGGCGACGACGCAGCCCCGGCGGACGGTCACGAGCTGTGGCTGGTGCTGGACGCCGCGACCGGGCGGGTACTGGGCCGGGCGGCGACGGAGACCGTGGCCTCGGGGTCCGTTCACCTCGCCGGTCCGGATCCGTCCCGGATGGGGCTGAACATCGGCGTGGGCGAGGAGGGCTCGCCCACCCTGCGGGGGCGGTGGGACGGGCGGCAGTTGGTCGTCGAGCGGCGCGCGGAGGAAGAGTTCCTGCTGGCGGTGAGCCCGTCCGGACGGCGACTGCTCGAAGTCGACACCGGCCAGTGGTCGTTGCTCCTGCTGGACGCCGACAGCGGGCAGGCCCTGGCCCAACTGGACGCCGAGGGCACCGTGCCCCCGCCACCGGGCAGCGGCAGCAGCAGTGACAGCGATGACAGCAGTGACGCCGGCAACGTCAACGACCGGGTGTACTGGGACTTCGACGCGGCGTTCCTGGACGAGGACACCCTCGTCGTGGGGACGTCCGAGTCCGACCGGAAATCCGGCCGGGCCCGGCACTGGCTGGTCGACGTCCTGACCGACCCGGCCACCGGCCGTCCGTCAGGATTGGCCCTGCGGGGTGAGATCGCCTACCCGACCGGCTCCCACGCCACGGGCCCGGTCCTCACGACGGGCGGCGGCGCCTGGGCGACGGTCTCGGCGGACGGCGGCGCGGTGCAACTGTGGGAGTCGGCCTGACGGGCCTCGCGGCCGGGGGTGGGCCTCGCGGCCGGGGTCAGTCGGCCTCTGCGGTGCCCTGTTCGTAGGCGGCCATGGTGCGGACGAACAGGGTGCGTTCGGCGGGGGTGGGGGGGCGAACGCGGTGCGCCAGGAGGCGGAGCCGTTGGCGAGCCAGCGTTCGACGGCGGTGCGGGTGGTGGGGTCGGCGGTCAGCGAGACGATGGTGCGCCCCGGTCGGCCGGGTCGGGGTGGCGTTCCAGGACGCCCTGGCGGGTGAGGTCGCCGATCATCAGGCTGGCGGTGGTGTGGGCGACTTCGAGGCGTTCGGCGAGCGCTCCGACCGGCATCGGCCCGTCGAAGACCAGGTAGGCCAGCAGCGAGAGGTGTCGGGGGGGCGAGTTGGAATCCGGCCAGCGCCTCGGGGGCGGCGGTCCGCTTGACCCGGGCGGCGACCCGGGGCATAAGCAGCAGCATCGCCCGGACGGCGTCGTCCGCGGACAGTCCGTCTCCGAGGCCGTCTCCGAGGCCGTCTCCGAGGCTGTCTCCGAGGCTGTCTCCGAAGTTGTTTCCGGGGCCGTCTTCGGGGCCGTCTCCGGCGGCCTCACCGGGGCTCGCTCCAGGTCCGGACGGGGCGGACGGGGTGGACGGGCCGGTCATGCGCCCTCCCGGGTCGGTGCGCGCCGAGGTCCGGACCCGCCGTTGCGGGGCCGGACCTCACGGTACCGGACGGCCGGCCAGCGCTCGGGGTGCGGGGCGGACGGGGCGAGCAGGTGTTCCTCCTCGTAGGCGAAGTGCGCCTCCAGGCCGTCGGTGAGCCAATCGAGTTCGGCGCGCAGCGTGGCGGGGTCGTCGGTGCCGGGGGTGACGAGGTGGGCTTCGAAGCGGGTGAGGGCTTCGGCGACGGTGCGGTGGTCGGCGCGCAGCCGGGTGAGGGCGGGGGTGAGTTGCGGGTACTGCCGCTGGAAGGCGGTGAACGCGCCTTCCTCCCGGATGTGGTGCATGTCGAGGCCGTGGCAGAAGCTCAGGCAGTGGGCCCGGAGCTGGGCGGCCAGGTCGGGCCCGGACGCGACACCGGCGCCCGTCCCCACTCCCGCACTCGCACCCACCTCCGCACCCACCTCCGCCCCCGCACCCGCACCCGCACCCGCACCCGCACCGTCCAACCGGGCGCGCAGGTCGGCGAGTTGGCGGCGCAGGTCCTCGTGGTGGAGCCGGAGCTGTCCGACGATCGCGGCGGGCAGTGCGGGGTCGCCGGAGAGGTCGAGGGGGTGCAGGGCGATGACCGGGATGGTCCGGCCGGCGCGGTCGGCGTACTCGGCGAAGGCGGGCACGCGGCGGGCCTGTTCGGCGTACTGGCGGGCGCGTTCGTCGGGGTCGAGTTCGACGGGGCGGACGGAGTGGGCGACGGTGCCGCCCGCGCCGTCGGGGAGTTCGGCGGTGCCGCCGCCGGCGGCGAGCAGGTTGCGGTACCAGAGCGGGTGCTGCGGGGCGCCGCCGTTGGAGCCGAAGACCAGGTACCGCACCCCGCGCCACACCCCGCACCCCGCCACACCCCGCCCCGCGCCACACCCCGCACCCCGCCACACCCCGCGCCGCGGCGCGCCGCGCCCGGCCACCCGCCTGCTCCGCACACGTCCTTCGACTCCTGTACGCACAGGGGTTGACGTGGTCGCGCAGACAGCCCTAACTTCACGTCTTGAAAAAGGTCCAGACCAAAGCCGGCAGGGCTGCTGGCCACCACCATGTTGATCCCCCGTCAGGGGGATGTTCGGCCCTGCCCGGACCACTCCGGACGCTCCCTCAGGCATCGCTTCGCGTTCACTTCATGAACGAGTGAACGTTCTCCCCCACGAGGAGCCGCCTTGATCCGCCCCCGTTCCCGCACGGCCCTGCGCGCCGCCCGCTCCCGTACGGCCCCGCGCGCCGCCCGCTCCCGCACGGCCCTGCGCACC